>CADCQO010000085.1 GCA_902803585.1 uncultured Ruminococcus sp. | reverse complement strand
TGTTGGTAGTATAGTTATACCTGTAAGGGTTAAAACGCCGTACAAGGCAAATATAGGCTATTACGGACGGTGTTATAAATAATTTGATTCAATTCCAATAAAAGATAAATCGAATATGAAAATTTTTAACATATATCACAATTCAGATATTGACAAATCCCCTTGAATTGTGGTATATTTATTAGCAGATAAGCAGATTTTAGTATATTGCTTATCGAAAAAACTTGATTAAATCAAAGAGAAAATGCAGAAACTGCTGGATATGCTCGATGACAATGATGATGTCCAGAATGTCTATCACAACTGGGATATGCCCGAAGAATAAAAAAAAGCCGCCTGACAAGCGGCTTTTTTGCTGCATTTTTTCTGTCCGGAGGCGTATTTTGTGCGGAATGTCAGCGGGCAAAAAATGTTTTGAAATCTACTGTATTGATTTTGTGGAGATAGCAGGAACCGATATTTTTCAGAAAGACAAAGTTGATGCTGTTAGCGGTACTCTTTTTGTCACCTTGTGTGGCAGAGATGATTTCGTCTAAGGAGAATCTGCTGTCCTGCGGCAGATCATATTTTTTCAGAAGCCTTTCCAGACGCTCACTTGTTCCGGACTCTGTCATGCCGTGCGCTTCACTGATGCGTGTGAGGAGAGATGCTCCTGCCGCTACTGCTTCACCATGAGTGATGCCTGCATAATTTTCCAGTTTTTCAATGGCGTGGCCGAAGGTATGCCCGAAGTTCAGGATAGCCCTTTCACCTGTATCACGTTCATCATTTTCCACTACATCTCTTTTGATCGAAACACATTCAAAGATAATATCGTCAATAAAATCCTTTGCCTGTTCGTTCTCCAGACGTTCAAAAAGAGAACGGCTTCTGATGCAGCCATATTTGACAACCTCACCTAATCCATCACGGAAAAAGGCTTCCGGCAGTGTATGAAGGGTTTCAGGGTCAATCAATACCAGAACAGGCTGCCAGAAAGCACCCACCAGATTCTTGCCAAAGGGCAGATCTACGCCGGTTTTTCCTCCGACAGAAGAATCTACCTGTGATAAAAGACTGGTAGGAATCTGTACAAAGTCAATTCCCCTCAGATAACTGGCAGCAGCGAATCCTGCCATATCACCAGTCACTCCGCCGCCTAATGCGACCACAATATCTGTTCTTGTCAGATGATGCTCAAAGAAATGGCTGTACATTTGTTCAATGGTAGACAATCTTTTGCGGCTTTCACCAGCTTCAAAAACGAATACAGATGTTTCAAAACCGTTTTTCACCAACGATTGCTTTACTCTTTCTGCGTAAAGGGGCGCTACATTGGTATCACTGACAATGACAGCCCGTATTGCTTTTGTCAGAGGGCGGATATACATTCCTGCCTCGTCCAGAATATGATGCTTTATCAGAATATCGTAGCTTCTTCCCGTGTTGACGTGGATTGTTTTCATTCTCCTAATGCCTCCTTGATTTCCTTTGCCTTATGCAGCAGCTGCGCCAGTTCTTCCCGATCACCCTTGAGAATTCCCTGCCGGATTTCACTCAGATGGTCTATGAGGATCTGTATTTCATCTGTCAAAGGTGCCTGATTTTCAATAAATAGTTCTGACCATAAAGCGGCATTGATATTGGCAACTCTCGAAACATCACGATAGCTGCCGGCGGAAAAACCCTTATGATTGGGACATTGCGGACTGAAGACATAAGCACACGCAAGAACATGGGGGAGCTGAGAGGTAAATGCAATCATGCGGTCATGTTCTTCTGCCGTAGTATATACCACACGGCCAAAGCGCAGTTTGGTCATCAGGCTGGCAACGGTTCTGACTGCTTTTTCCGGCGCATTGTCAGGTATCAGAATAGCACTGGCACCTATAAATAAATCCTCTTCTGATGCGTCAAATCCATTTTTTTCCTTTCCCGCCATAGGGTGAAACCCGACAAAAACAAAACCGTTTTGCTGCGCTAATTCTGATAACTCAGGGCAGATTTTTGACTTAATGCCGCTGGTGTCAATCACAATACAGCCCTCTTTGATGTATGAAACATTCTTTTTAACAAATTCGACAGCTGCTTCAGGATACATTCCGAGAATAATCATATCCGCAGTACCAAGCGTTTCGCTATCAGCGACAGCATCAATGGCACCGCAGTCCAAAGCCTTTTTCAATGGCACTTCGCTGCGGTTGATGCCATAAACCCTGTGATCTGTATACTTTTTGAGTGCCTTTGCCAAAGACCCCCCGATGATTCCTAATCCTGCAATTACTATTTCCATATATTTCCGCACAAATAATATCCTGTGCTTTTCCCCTTTCATTGACAAATTCACCATGAATCATAGTTGGCTCGTCTATTATATCATTCTTTAGTATCTATTGCAAGTGAGTAAAAAGGCAAGATAAGCTCAGAAAAATCAGTTGTTGAATCATACCATAGAGATGTGATATAATGAAGGAAAGCACGAAGGGAGATACACAAAAATGAAAATAGGTTTCATCGGAGCAGGAAAGGCAGGGTTTACACTGGGAAAATACTTTTCCCTGAACGGAACAGAGCTTTCAGGCTATTACAGCCGCAGTCGGAATTCAGCCGAAGAAGCCGCACATTTTACCGGCAGCAAAATTTTTGAAGATATTTCACAGCTTGTCTGTGAGAGCGACACATTGTTTATCACAACACCTGACTCCGCCATAAAGGATACATACTTGTCTTTGCGGAGTTTCGATATAGCCGGCAGGCAGATTTGCCACTGCAGCGGAGCGTTATCTGCGAAGGAGGCTTTTCCTGAAATAGCAGAATATGGGGCAGAGGGGTATTCTATCCACCCTCTTTTTCCTATCAGCAGCAAATATGATTCCTACAAGCAAATAGGCGGTGCATATTTTTCAATAGAGAGTGACGGCGGCAGCACACAAGAATGGAAAATATTCTTTGAAAAGCTGGGGAATCCCGTAAAAATACTGTCGGGCGAGCATAAAACGGCATATCATGCCGCCTGCGCCATCGCAAGCAATCTGGTGTGTGCCCTTATCGCTGAAAGTACCGGATTGCTGGAGGAATGCGGTTTTACACAGGAACAGGCACTTTGTGCGCTTGAACCGCTGATAACTGCAAATATCCGCAGTATCATAAAAACAGACCCCATCACGGCATTGACAGGGCCTGTTGAACGCTGTGACTGTGAAACTGTATCCAGACATCTGGACTGCTTCAAGAATGATATCGACAGGGAACTTTACAGAACAGCATCATTAAAGCTGATTACCCTTGCACAGAAAAAACATCTGGATAGAGATTATTCAAAACTTGCACAAATACTCAGCACAAAAACTGTATTATCTGACTAACGTAAAACAACCTCACGCTGCGAATATTTTGTTTGCAGCGTGAGGTTGTTTCTTTCAGACATATCTGCGCAGGTGACAATAGATTTTTTTTCATTTGTGTGTTATAATAGTATCATATATAAAATTCACATTGACAGGCCGATTTTGCGTCAGGCTTAAAAATATAAAACGGCAAGGAGCTTTCTATATGAATATTCCAAGACAAGAATATCCCAATCCGCAGTTTCAAAGAAGTGATTGGACAAACCTGAACGGAACATGGGAATTTGAAATTGACAGGAGCGCCAGCGGTGCTGACAGAAAATTATATATGGCAAAGAAATTCAGCCGTCAGATTACGGTGCCGTTTTGTCCGGAAAGTAAGCTCTCCGGTATAGGAATCACTGATTTTCTCAATTCCGTCTGGTACAGAAGAAGTGTGAATATTGTCAAGGGCAGTAAGAGAATCATTCTTCACATAGGGGCGTGTGATTATCTGACAACCTGCTATATCAACTCAAAGAAAGCAGGCACTCATAAAGGGGGCTATACGCCATTTTCATTTGATATTACCGATTTTGTGAATAATGGGGAAAACATCATCGTACTTCACGCTTCAGATAATGACAGAGGGGGATTGCAGCCCAGAGGAAAGCAGAGTGAAAAATATCATTCATCAGGTTGTTTTTACACCCGAACAACGGGAATATGGCAGACCGTATGGTTAGAATTTGTTCCCGAAACACATATAGAAAAAGTAAAATACTATCCCGATGCAGCTAACGGGATACTGCATATAAAAGCGATCGTAACAGGGAACGGGCGCTTTGCCGCTTCGGTCTGTTACAAAGGAAAGGAAGTCGGCTCAGCCGCTGTTGACAACAACGGAGAAAACGCAGATTTGTCCATTCAGCTGAAAGAAAAACATCTTTGGGAAGTGGGCAAAGGGCGCTTGTATGATCTGACCCTGACCTACGGAGAAGATACGGTTCAAAGTTATTTTGGACTCCGCAGTGTGGCGCTGGACGGATACAGATTTTTACTCAATGGCAAATGTGTGTTCCTGCGTACTGTATTGGATCAGGGATATTATCCGGATGGCATTTATACAGCACCTTCAGAGCAGGATCTTATAAAGGATATACAGATAGCTTTTGATGCGGGATTCAACGGTGCAAGACTTCATCAGAAGGTTTTTGAACCACGATTTCTGTATCATTGTGACAAAATGGGTTATTTGGTCTGGGGAGAATATGCGAACTGGGGACTCGATCACACAGAACTTCATGCACTTCCCACCATTCTGAGGGAATGGATGGAGGTTATTGAACGAGATTTCAACCACCCTTCCATTATTGGCTGGTGTCCTTTCAACGAAACATGGAACATTAACGGCAAAAAGCAGAATGATGAAGTGATCGAAATGACTTACAGATACACAAAAGCCGTTGATACAACACGCCCGTGTATTGACGCAAGCGGAAACTTTCATGTAATCACAGATATTTATGATTTTCATGATTATTGCCAGAGGACAGATTTATTCGAAGGATATCTTAAAAAGCTCGAAGAGGAAGACATCGTCTATTGTCAGGTTGCGAGGAAATCCATGTATAAGGGACGTCAAAGCTATCAGGGCGGTGCAGTGTTTATCAGCGAATACGGCGGTATAAAATGGGATGTTGAAAAGGACGGCAGCGGTTGGGGTTACGGTGATGCTCCGAAAAACGAAGAAGAGTTTATTTCACGTTACAGGGGACTGACTGAAGCTATTCTGAGAAACAGAAAAATTATGGGTTTATGCTACACCCAGCTTTATGATGTTGAACAGGAGAAAAACGGACTTTATACATATGAACGTGTCCCAAAATTTGACATGACGATTTTTAAAGCGATCAATTCCCAAAAAGCTGCAATAGAAAGTTAGCGCTGGATATAATTCCATCGTCTGGGCTGACACTCAGATGCGGCAGGTTTTCTGCGGTCTGTGTTAGAATGTATCCATGAAATCAGCTGAATTTTTGGCATGATTACCAAACACCGCAAGTTCTGACAAGGTATATGACTTTACATCTGAAATGCAATAAAAAGAATTGTCTATTTTGCACAAAACTGTGACAGATATCTGCATATAGTTTTGTTTGTAATGATAATGTGATTTTATTGAAGGTACGGCAGTTTTTAGTCACTCTGTTCGGGGAAAAAATAAATGATTTAAATGAGAAACGGGCAGGGCTATTTTACAATTTACTTGTTGGCGCCGAATAAGAGAAAGAAAACAGCTGTTCCAGATGTATGTTATAGCTTAAAATTCGACCTGATAATAGGTGATTTTGCACAATTGTCGGAGATTTTCTATGCGCTTGCTCTGTTTTTTGTATATTTAACTATATTTTTTATAGTTGGAATGGTGTATAATAGCAGGAGATAAGACAAATTGCAACATGTGTTTTTGGATAAAAATAGTTCCGTTAATAGGCAGAAAGTGAGGTTAACGGCAATGACGAAACTTAACAAAGTGAGAATAGGAATACCGCATAAGGTAATAGCGTTTATGTTAGTGTGGGCTATACTGCTGACATCGCTGCCTTATCGGCGGTCACAGGCAGAGGACAGGGCAACACCTGATCTGAATGGTATTGGTATTTATAACCATATCCTGACGGAGCAGAGCGGCCTGCAAACGATGTACAATCTCCAGTTCTATCAGACAAAGGTGTATGAAGTCCAACCAGCACAAGGGGATACCCCTGCTGTAATGGGAGAAAAGTATGTACCGTTTGTGTTGGGAGAGGAATTTCTGCTGCATGATACCAGCGGAAATGCGGTCTATCTGGAAAGTGACGGTAAAATGCTCCTCGAACAGAACCAGATAGTAAAGTTTACAGAAACTGCCACCCCTGCATTCAGACAATTCCTGATTGATCACAAAATTACCCGCATCAGTTTTAATGTTGAATGTCACCAGATGCGTGACGGTCAGGATGCCGAGGTGTATAAGCAATATCCCTCGCCAAATGAATCTGTTCCCTCTGCGGAGCAAATATACGATATTGAGTATGATAGTGAAACCAACCTCATTGTTGCTGAAAGCAGTTATGATGTAAAGCAGTATGATCTCACCCCCATCGTGGACTATGACGTCCATGTTCAGTGGCGTGATACCAACAACAGAAGACCGGATAGTACCAACGTGCTGTTTGATATTACCCGTACCCAGCCGGAGCATGAAAGCGAAAGCTATATTTCCGCTGTGCCGCAGCAGTCCGGCGAAACACATAGTGCATCGTATGGCGGCACTTATGCCGGTACTGATCCCGCCGAATCCGTACACCGTACTATTACAGAAATTGACAGTAACCATATTCTCTATACCTATGGTGTGCCGGAATGTGCCAGCGACGGCAGCAAATATACCTACGAAACTGTTAGAGCTTCTATTGTGCCGGATGAAAACGCTGATAACAACTATTATATCCTGAAGGAAGACAGCAATTCTTTTACCAACTATCACCTGACGGACTTTTCTTGTAAGGTCAACTGGAAGGACTATGCACACAATGATCTGAACAAGCAGATTACACCGGCGTTTATCCGCAGTCATTTTGAATTTCTCGATGAAACCATTGAGGATCACCCCTATAATGCTTTCATCGTCAATCAAGCCACATTGAACGAAGAATGGTTTCCGGAAGAAACCAGAAGCTTTATTGAGGCAAACTATGATTATGACGAGGCAACCGGATGTTATGTTATGAAGGATGACCATATTCGGTATGTTACAGAGGAAGATGGAACAACTAAAATTGTCATTGACGGTTTACAGGAAATTACGGCGGACGGTACTGCTAAAACCTACGCCCTGAAGCCCATGACTGAAACCATAGTGGGACAGGAGGTTATCAAGCCAATTCCTGTACATCAGGTCGCAGCTGTCGATTTCGAACAAGCCGAAAGCCTTTACACCGGAGCATCAGTGGACGGCTATATACCTTCCGCCACAAATACAGGTGTGCGTTCCAATGTAGTGGATAAAGTTTATGACGGTGCTGAGCTTAATCTGCTCCTCACAGGTAAAACCACCTTTGAAGGTGATCTGCGGTGGGCGGACAATGCCAAAGCGTCAGAACGTATAGCGGCTGTTGATAATGGCACCGCCGGCGATTTCATGCTTTATCGTTATGTAGATACAGGTAATAATGTTTCCGACAGTCAGATGGTTTCTCAGGTAGGAATCTGGAAGATCGATGCGGGCGGCAGATATATATAAAGACAGCGACGGCAATACCAAGTTGGATAAATATGACAACACCGGTTCGGCGTACTTCTATTACGCGAAGGAGCGTCTGTCGCTTGATGAGTACGAAATTGATTACAGCTATTCGCCGGATTATATTATGCCGGAGGGTATGAGTCCTTTTGAGCAAGGAGCAGACAAAGCGACTTATAATGGTTCCAGAGTATTCCTCAACGGCGCTGTTGTTACCAACTCGCTGGCAGGTGAGATTGGTTATGTAGTTGATGCCGAGTGGATTGCCGCCGAGTTACAGGGCGGTACCGGTTCAATTGACTATAAGCTTCAGTGCTATGATGCCGCAACCCATGAATGGAAAGATGTCTACCTCTCAGGTGTATCTACCAGAGAAGTGGAAGGTCATACGGAATATAGTGTTGACGGCGGAAACACATGGACTACCACTAACCCTGCCGAACATATCGACCCCCAAACCCACGAAGTTACTTATGACGGTTTGCTGACCATTGACGGTTTCTCAGCAGAACTGATGGAAAAGGATAAGATGTTCAATACCGTCAGAAAGTATGACGATGACGGTAATCTGCTGTATTACAGAGTTGTACAGACGAATGTTCACCGTACCGACAACGGCAAATTGGGAGATTATACACCGGATATTGAAATGGCGTATAATGCAGACGGTACGCTGAACACACAAATCATTGACGGTAAGAATGTCGTAATGCTGATCGGTGATAATAATACTCCTGTGCCTAAGGTCAGAATTACCGTAACAGAAACAGGGGCAGGAGGCAGTACCGTTTCGTATGACTTTGAGGTCAGCGTTATTCAGGACGGCACCACTTTCTACTATGACTATAAGTTAGTCGGTGATGTGCGTATCGTCATGAATAAGGACTGGAACACCGTACCTGCCAATCAGGTCAGACGGGTGCGGCAGGCGAAAGTGCGTCTCCAGCTCATGAAGTATAACTACAAGACCGGTAATTATGAGAAATACGATGCCGAACACGGCAATCCCGGCGGCGTGATCTATACGTCTGGTGAATACGATATCAACACCGACAGTACACTCTATATCCAGAACGCCGATAATACATATGCGCCTGTCACGGACAGCATACCGGAAAATACACCTGTCTTTGTCAAAAATAATAATAATGAATATGTGCGGGTATATGTTTCCGATGCAACGGGTATCTTTGTTGTAGAAAGAACAGATGCAGTGGATAATGTTCCCAACATCAAGGAGAAGCATTATGCTGTTGAACTGCTGAATGTGCCGATGTATGATGAAGAAGGACGACTGAACCGTTATTCCCTGACAGAAGCCGGCATGATTATGCCGGAAGGAGTACCAGAACCGGACTGCAGTCCTATCTATGCTGCCAAAATCGACCAGAATCCGATGCTCTTTACTGCCGATAATATTTTTGGTGACGGCGGCGAGGAAATCCACTTCCACAAGGTATGGATGGATGACGGTGAGGAAGAATACAAGGACGATGTTCGTGTAGATATTTCTGCGCGTGGTATGCAGCTGCCATTCCCGCACGGTGATACCGTAGCGGCACCGGCTAACTGGGAAAGCATGGATGATACTACTTTTAATACGCAAGTGTCAGCAGTAGAGAACAACACCGGTACTTCCGGCTGGCTGTTCCGGACGACAGAAAGAAATAACGCTCTCACTACCCTGTGGAGTAACGACAGCCCCTATTTAGATCCTCTGAGGGCAGATGTGCTGGGCTATCATTATTTGTATGCTGAAAATGGTACAACATCTGTACCGAAGAAATATTATGGTGTTGGTACAACAGGAACAGTCGATTATTATGCAGACATCACCGCTGACAGCACGACAGGTGATCCGCTTGTTTTCATGCTCCAGAGAAGACCGAAAAACAGCACAGGTGCATTTGAAACAGTGACAGACAGTGGTCTTGTTGCCGCCATCAACTATGAGAATGTTGATCGGCAGCCGACTTATACACAAACTTCGGCAACTGGAAATAATAGGAATAGAATTACGTTGAACGCTCCTAATTATTTGGTCAATGGCAAATACTATGTTAAAATAAAAGGAGTTCCTGCTTATCGCAATAACACCCCTTATACTTATGATAAGACTTGTGTCCAAATAGGAGGATATTCTTCCGGTGCACTCCGAAGCATACAATTAGATAGTTTTGTTTTGGGTGATGCTTATGAAGCTGAAGGGACCTCAAAAAGAGATCTTGTTTTTTCCTTTAGTCCTGACAGCAGCATCGTTGGCACTAACGAAACGGTGGGTAATTCTGTTACCTTTGCTGTTCGTCCTTCCTATAATAACGGCAATACAACATCTGTTCATGCTGATTCTGTTGAAGCTTATATTCCGGAAAATACAAATCAGTATAATATTACCAATGGTCAGTGTACTATACCGGAAGAAGAAAAAATCTTCAACCGCTATCGTTTCCGCATCAATGATTTACCTGACGGCTATGAATATCGGTTAGTCGCTTCGGACGGTACAACGGTATTGAACAATACCGCATCTCCTGTTACCGTGTCTGCCTCTTCCAACGGCTATTACTATTCACGGTATGCTCTTCCGCTTTCGGCTAACAGCTATTATGCCAATATGTCGCCGAGTGATTCAGAACAGTTGACGCTTCTCAGCAATTTACTGAACACGGTGAATACAGCGCAGGAGCCTCATTTGCTCAATACCAACCATTTCATGAAAGAGGATAATGTCTGGACAGCTCGTGTACAGGTCAGAATCGGTTACAGCTATCACCCCAGAGGATCGACAGCTGCCGGTGACAGCGGTGACTACGGTTATGACCTCCGTGACTTTGCGGAGCATATCATGTCCACAAAGAATCAGAGCAATACATTCACTTTGCGTAATGATATCACCAACAGCAATAACCTGTCCGCTATGGACTGGATGAATGCAATAAAGCCTGCCAGCAGTGCGTGGATCGATATGCTGCCGGCTCAGTATACCACCCATTTCTATGCTGTTTCCGGTGAATTGACCGGTGCTGCTTCTGCTTATTCCTACATTGTGGTTGATGCAGACGGAAACGAAATCGAGGGCGCTTATGTCTCCACTGTGGACACCACACCTGATATTACTGAGGTATCCAGCAAAAAGTACAGGGTAGTTGTTACGGCAGAAAACAGAGAAGGCACCAACGGCAGTCCTTTGGTCTTTAAACTCAAACGTGCTTCTTATGGCAGCAACAACTATTCACCTGTCAATAATATTTCTAATATGTATAACGCCGAGACCAATCCTACCAAAACTTATACACCCAGCAACGGTGTTTACACCATTCCTGTTGCGGATGTTATGACCAATAATGTCATTGATTTGCGCAACAGCACCGGCGATAATTATTCCTATACCATCAATGAAGGGGAAGCCAACGCAACAACTGTTGATCCGACAAAGTACGAGTGGCTTGCCGGTATCTATAAAGCTGTGTATAACAAGGATGGCGGCGACTACGACCGTTACTATGCAGTACAGGAAGTCCCCTGTACAACCGCTCAAGAGGGCGGCCGTTTGTCCGATCTGAATTTCCAGAATACCCGTATCGGTATCGTAAACTATCATGTTCACTTTGACTGGAATGTAGGCGCCAGACTTTCAGAAATGAAAAAGGTAACGCTCCAGATCGAAGCTGATTATCATGACGGTTCCGGTACGCATGTTGTGAAGTATAATGATAGGGAAATCATTGATGTTAATCTGATTGACGGTGTGAACGACTACTATATCACTGGTCTTCCGAAATATACTCCCACCGGTCAGATTATTACTTATACCATCAGTGAAGTCAAGATCAATGATACGCCCTTTATCAGAAAAAAATGTACACTCGACAATGATACGATTTCTGCGGAGGTTGAAGAGAAAGATTATATCGTCAATGACAAATCCAACAGTGATGACCTGATTCCCATTGTCATCACGAATACCTTTACGGGTACCAGAGATTGTACAGTCAATAAAATCTGGCTGGACGACACGAACACCCTCAATACCCGTACCGACCTGTATATCCGGCTTTATCGTCATTCTACCGATCCGGCTGATGCCAATCGGACTGACACCCAGATTGGTAAGGACTATCTCTGGAGAAAACACGCCACCGATTCTGATAACCACTGGTCTTATACCTATAGTACCCTTCCCAAGTATGATGACAAAGGTTATCGTTATGAATATTATGTCAAGGAGATTTCCGACAACCTTAAAAGGAATGACTATGAAACCTACTATGAAAACGCTACCCATATGAAGGCAGTCTGCGGCAGTACTGAATATACATCAAACGACAGTGTGTTCACTATTCATCAGGCAGATATTCATAACGGAAGCACCTCTCTTGTTATCAGCAATGTTGATTTTGAAGATCATTTCTATGACGGCAGCGGCAGCAAGACGTATGATTTCAGAGCCGTAGATGCTGATGGAAATGAACTGAGCAATGTGACGTTTTCTACTTCCACACCCGATGAAAACGGTAAAGTTGATCTGACCATCAGCATTTCAGATGTTCCTGACAATGAAGATTTCAGCTTCCGGCTTCAGCGCAAGGTAAATGGTGCGGAGGCAGAGTATGAGTATAATACCACCTATCTGACAGCCATCAGCAATGCCCATCCGCCGATCAGCTATCATTCCAACGGCGGCGTGTTCGGCATACCGAAAAGTGCCCGTGAGGGAGTGACAAACTTCCATCTGACACTCAGCGGACTGGAAGCTAAAAATTCCGGAAATACTCCCTATGAATATCGGGTTGTTCGCCGGAACGGTACGCCATATTCATCATCAATATATACAACCAGTTCTCCTGACAGCGACGGTCGTGTAACGGTCACAGTCACACCGAACACCAATTATTATTTTTCTTTCCGTGTTCAGCGCAAGCTAACCGGTGCAGATGACAGTACTTATGCAGATGTAAACAGTCAATGGGAACTGATTGACGATATGTGGCGTGATATGCCTGACTTCTATCAGTTTGAAGGCAGTACCAACCACTTGGATCATGATTACTATCCGGCCATAGCCAGTCAGACTACTGAAGAAAACGGACGTGCTTATGATAACGCTACCATTACCAATAAGTTGGTTGGTGAAGTCGTCATTGATGTCAATAAGCTGTGGCAGAGCATTGATCCCAAGTTTGAAGCCCAGAATTATCCGATTGCGGACGTGTTCCTCTATGCCAATATCAAGAGCCATGCCGAACACGGAGATTATGCGGCAGACAAAACGAAGTATGCCCGTGATAAAGATTTTGACAACAACGGTTATGCCATTGTAGAGGGTACCCAGACAACCAGCACTGGCACCGGTGAGGATAACGGTCAGGATACTGGCGAGGGCAACGGTCAGGATACTGGCGAAGGCAACGAAAATGCTGGTTCTTCTCAGGCACTCGGCGAACTGATGAATATTCTCCAGATTTCTTATACAGCCGGCACACAGCCAGGTACAGAAACCTATCATTTCTCCGGCAAGAGAACCATCGTGAGAAATGAGCAGAATGAGATACAGTATCAGGGCAATACGGACTATGTAAAGTTCAACGATAATATCAACGGCTTTACCGGTGAAGGTACAGCAATTCTTGATAAGTATGACGAAAACGGTGCGCTCATCAAGTACAGCATCAAGGAACGTGCCATCAATGGTTATACCTACCGTATCAGCAACGATACGATCATCAACGAATATAACGGCGGTGCAAGAGTAGCGGTCAAGGTAACGAAACACTGGCAAAATATGGAAGCCGTTACTAAATTCCCGACGGTCAAATTCACCCTGTACCAGTGCTATGTCGGTAAAAATGCCGTAACGGGTGCGTATGAACTGAAAACATATAATACCTTTACGGAGACCATTCGTGCCACTAACACGGATTCTGTCAGCTATGTTTTCGGTGAACATGACAAAGATATCCTTTATAAGTATTCTCCGACAGGCGAAGAATTCTTCTACTACGTTACTGAGGATTTGATCGATGCCAACGGTCAGGGTAAAGTATCTTTCCGCAAAAAGTATACAGTCGATCAGATTTCAAAGAACATTTCTGTACCGGAAGTCATGACCTATACCTATGATGCCAGTATTACGTCAGATGATAAGATGGTACTGACAGATGATGTAAAGTTAGCAGGTCTTGGCTTCACCTGTACGATTACAGAAGCAGAAGATGCAGATTTTTCAAATCCTGACATTCCGATCTATAAAACCGTAGATGTAACGAATGACTATTCTCCTCAGGAGGAAAACTTCAGGAATACCATTACCGTTGATAAGAATTGGGAGCGTTATGATAAAAATACCCAGAATCCGCTGAATACCAAAGAATTCAAGGATATCAACAACTATGGCTTTACGCTGAAACGCAAAACCAAGTTTATTCATGAACAGACCCTTTTCCATATCAATACGGGTACAATCAACAGCGATGGCGGTACACCAACTGTTGATAACCTGCTTACTTCCAGCGATTTTACTATTCAAGCCGAAGCATTTCATGGAATAGGTGCTGACGGCAACCCAACTGCTATTGACAGCGATATCGTGTATTATCAGGCGGTCTTAACGGCTACATATACCAATTATCGTAAGATCAGCGTCAAAATCAAAGTCGATAAAGCCACCAAACAGGTGACTATCGAGGGATTGGCAATTTACGGCAAGGACGGTATGCTCTACACCTATATGATAGAGGAAGACGAAAGTCAAAATAATGCTTTTGAACCGGCACAAAAAAAGAAATCGTATTTGATTGAATTGATCCATGACCGTTCCATTGCCTTTACACAGACACAGACGAATTCTCAGCCTCTTCATTTCAAACTGCAGCGCAGGATAAAGGCGGCAGAGGGAGAACAGGAACAGCCATACACCGATGTAACGGAAGATGTACTTGTATCTGAAGACATCACTGCAGCTGATAAGGCTCAGACGCACACCTTTACACCCGTTAATGGTCAGTATTCCATTCCTGAAGCGTTTACCCAGCCTGACGGAACAGACTCCAAGAAGTTTACAGTTGTGATTAGTGGTCTTGCGTCTGGCTACGAATATCAGTCAACGGAGGGAAGATATCTGGCATCTTCCAAGAATAACCAGATCAATATGCTGGTTACGCAGACGGTTAGCGCTGACAGTACAGCGCCGTTTACCTTCTCTGTACAGCGCAGGGCAGGCGATACAGGCGATTTCACAGATGTCACAGAAAATTTGCCTGCGGCAGTGTATGCTTCTGAGTATGTGCATACGTTCAGCCATACGAACGGTGTCTTTACTGTACCTGCTGATTTTGCGGAAAATGGTACCTACTCCGTACAACTTAACAATCTTCCGCAGAAGTGTGCGAAGGGTGAATATGAGTACCAGATTGTTAACACAGACAGTAATACCCCCATCTCTGCTCAAGCCCCTGTCAATGGTCAGAAGGTTGTGGGCGGTATGGTTAACATGGGTCTGGATAACAACCTCAAGATTTTCACCTTCCGTTTGAATAAGATTTTCGGCGCAGAATATAAGGATAAGGAAGGCAATACCCAATATGAGGATATTCCTGTTGAGGACTATCCGCTGTATTTCCGGGAAAGCGACTTTATCAGCCGTCTGCGCTATACCGTGCAAAGGACGACAACGCCCGACAATATCACTTCATGGGAGAATTATATCAATCTGAAGGTTCAGCAAAGTGCTTCTGATATATCCATCACCGCCCATACAGACGGTAATAACCTGTATTCGGATATTACGGATAAATTCAGCCGTTATGAAGATGACGGCAAACAGGGACCGTATTTTTATGACTTCCATAATTTGCCGAGAACAAACAGAAGCGGCGCACCTTACTATTACCGCGTAATTGAACATGAAGACAGCGTAGGCGAGTATGTAAAAATCTATTATCCGAATCCGGACGATAGTCAAGGCAACAATTATCGTTATCTGCCGGCAGGCCACGCTTCTATGGCACTCAGTACCGATGATCTTTCCTTCAAGCTGCAATATTCGACTGATAACGGTGCACACTATACCAACCTGAATGGAGGATCATCCATTGTAGTTACGTCCGACGGAGGTGTCAGCGGTACTTATTCTGCTGGTACTATTACCGTATTAAAGACCGCTATGAGTAACAATCAATACCAATACACCCTGACGATTACTGGTCTTCCGAACGAAAACCGTATTTACAGAGTAACCGATGTTACCGGCGGTACAGATGCACAGATAATCCCTGTAGAAGAAGATAATACCCGGCTGAAAGTCACCGTTGATGGTCATTCCAAGTATTTTGAAGGCAATCGTCCGCAGTCGTGCCCTGCTGTCTGGGGCAGTGAAGCCTATGTGCGGAATATTTTCCTCGGCAAGGAAGTTACCCTCAAAAAGCTCTGGGACGATGGCAACAACGCTGATGGTCTGCGTCCTGAAAAGCTGGATCTGACTCTGCACGAAACGATTCTCAGCACCGACGACAAGCCGAAAGTGATCAAACTGCTGCAGAATGATGAAAAATGGGAAAGAACCGTTCTGCTGCCCCGTTACTATTATAACGGTGACCTTCCGCTGCATAATATTCTGTTCACTGTGTCGGAGGATCTGGAACATTCCTACCAGTATTATCAGGTCAAAACAAGTGCCACGCTGAAACAGCTCGGCTATACGCAGAGTGATCAGGGATATATTCTTGTTACCGGCCAGCATGGCGAAACTACTGATACCACACATGATTTTCAGACCAATCTGAACGGAACAGCTAATGATAACTTTGTCGGTCTGTATATTAAAAACCACAAGGAGTATGTCAACAGTAAGCTGACCTTTGAAAAACAGTGGAATGACGGCAACAGCAATTCCCGTCCCGATTACATCTATATCCGGACTCTGCGCCGCACCAAAGGAAGTCTGCTGCCGGATAAAGATGGTTTCTTCAAACTTGCCAGCGCAAATCCGGAAATTGATTTTTCACAGACTGCTCTTTTCCAGAATTTACCGCAGTATTATGAGAACAGCGGGAATAAGTACCCGTTTGTTTATTTCCTTGAACCCCAGTCTGCTGTTACCGATCCAGAAGCGGACAGCAGCGGTACTCTTGAAGTGAATCTTTCCGGTGCTGACAATACAGCAAAATTCCAACTGAAAAGACGGATTGCTTCCTATGCCTATCAGACCTTTACACCAAATACGCAGAAGGAGTATGAAATTCCGATTTCTGCCGCAATGAACGGAACCTATTCGCTCCGTTTCAGAAATGTACCGACAGCCCACGATGGTATCAACTATATATACCGGATCGTCGATGCGTCCAGCAATGAAATGAATACCCTGCAGCATATTCCGACCGGCGAGGAAACTAAGGATATCATCTTTGTACCAACCGGTTCAGACGATCAGCCTCTTACATATGATACCCCGCTTATTTTCAAGCTCCAGCGCTTCTCAGGCGAATATCAGTTAGACGGCGAAGGGGAACAGGTACTGGACGGAAATGGCAATCCGATACCGATCTATGACGATGTTACCAACCTGACAGCTGAAACATACTTTAAGGAAACCGAACCCCTCATTACCTATACGGTGGAAACCGCTTCCAATGTGGAAACCGAAGACTTGTACAATGTTGCAAAGTACGTTCTTTCCGAAACAGAGGACAAGTACGGTGAGGTTTACTCCATTAAATTAAAGGGTCTGCCAGCCGGCACTTACAAGCTCGACAATCTGGCGAAAATCGACCTTTCCGACCCTGTAACCGTTACCGGCCCCGATCAGGAGGTTATCTTTGTCATCAAAAGCAATGCGCCGGAGCTTGCTTTCGGCATCATGAAACAGGCTGAAGATGACCAGAACAATTATACCTATCTTTCCGTCACTGATGTGAGCAATATCACAGTCAGCAAGTATTATGAAGAAGTCGTGACAAAGGACAAGAACGGTACACAGCTGCGTCTGGAATATTTCCCGAAGAATATCAATACAGAACCTGTTACCCGTGACCACTACGATAATCCTATCGGTTATGAGGATACCACTGCCGGTAAAACAGTCACTTCTGCTAACGGCACTTTCAATATTCCTGCCAACTTTGCTTTTGACAAAAAAATTTCCGTGCTGGTGCAGGGATTGGATGCTGCTAACACCTATACAGTGACGGACGGTACAGCTGTTCGTCGGCCTGCCGGCAATAACAAGGTTGATCTGTTGGTAACCAAAACTTTCACTGATACGCCGACGGACTTTACCTTTACTGTCAGTCCGTCATCATCACAACCTCTGACGGCAATACGTTATTTTGTATCTGATGAAAACGGCATTGTAAAGATTCCGACAGAAGTCAGCAACTTCCTGTCCCTTGCCGAACATCTGGATTACGGTGTCAGTCAGAAGACCAATGACAAATACGGTCAGGAAACTGAACCCTCAGAGCATTTCAATGGTCTGTGGGAGAAATACTACTATACCGTTGCGGAGTGCGATCAATACGGTCTGGACGATCATTCTTCACTCACATTCGGTCAGAAAGAAATCTCAAATAATGACCTGTACACTTCTAAAAAGATGACTTTCATTCTTGATACAAGCAGTTATCATCAGGCAAATGAAGATCCCCGTAAGTATCTGAATATCAAGATCGTGAATACTTCGATTAACGGCAGACCTATCGTCAAAAGAGATATCAACGGCGATGCTCTCAAAGTTACTATCTGGAACAATGACAAAAACACCCTGATCGGTGAGTATTACGCCAGTGATGAGATCAATACGATTCCGGCGGAAGGCGTTATTGTTATTCCGATACCAGTCTACTGTGACAGCCTGCGTTGTGAGGTTGAGGGACTGCCCTACGGCATCAAGCGTTCTGATGGAAGTGACTGGGACACCCAGTATGATTATACCGTTGAAAGATGTAAGGCGACCGGCAAGACACATAATACCAATTTGCCGCTGACTGGCAGTGTGTCGATTCAAGACACCGCTCCCCAGCATCGTACTGTTACTTTCAGTTATGAAAAGTCATGGGACAAATCCGCCAAATTCTATCATCTGCGTCCCGATACAGTCTATTTCGGGCTGTACCGCCGCTATGAAGGCGAAACGAATGAGGAAACTGTCAAGACATTCTCCGAAGCTGTCAGCAGTGATACCGTATCAGGAACGACAAAAGACGTTGAACTGCCTCTGCCGGATTGGCTGACAGGCATTACCATTCCGCTGGCAGCCGGACGTTTGGTTCATGTGAATGAGAAAGGTGAGCTGATAAGTGACAGTGAACAAGGTATAGATGTCTGGAAACCTTATACCTACTATCTCAAGGAATATACCGATACCGGCTATAATGTAGAGAAAAGCTACAATAACCCGTATACAGCCAGCTATCTCTATGAACCTGACAAGCCCTTTGTTCTGGATAAGCGAACTTATACCTATGCCGACCTGCATCAGGGTCTGACCAACAAACTGCAAAAAACCAAACAGGAGGTGCACAAGTACTGAAATGACGCCAATGATACATCTCAGCTCCGTGAGGACTACACACTGGTTCTTTGGCACAAAACCAGTGCTTCCGACTGGCAAAGGGTTGATTTGCGGAATATTGTTCTCAGTGCGGTTACGTTTAATGATACAGCAGGCACCAAGACCTTTACCCGTGTGAATATCCCGGCATCCAGCCAGCCTGTTTACGAGTGGAAAGTACCGAAAGAAAAGATACATTACTGCTTTGATTCTTTGCCGCTCTGTGATGAAAATGGTCTGGAATACAGTTACCGGATCACAGAAGCCAAGATCGGTATGAATGAGGTCAAAGAAGATCAGACCTATCTTTCCTTCGTTCCCGGTACCAATATAGATGACGATGAGTATTCCTATGTCAGAACGATCCGGCGCGGTACTGCCAACTACTACGTTGACTACGACGAGGAGAAACAGGTTGAATATACGGACGATGAGGGCGTGGTACATACCGGTGAACCGCCGCAGCAGTCCCCTTATACCCGTGAACCTTACGGCGAATGTATCATTCTGAATGAAATCAGTATAGATACCGTATCCTTCAGCAATTTCAAGGCAGAAAAAATCTGGGACGACGAAAATAACCTCTACGGCAGGCGTCCGGATTCTATTACCTATACGCTGAAAAGAACCAAGACCCTCAACGGTGTCACTAATGTCGATGAAAGCTTTGCGTCACCCAAGACTGTAACGGCACTGGATAACTGGACAGCAGAATGGAAACAGTGCGCTGCCAAGTCGCCCGATGGCGGTCAGTTTGATTACTATATCGAAGAGTCCACAGTAGAATATTACACTGTGGCTGATGTCGATGAGGAACAGGAAAATACGAAGGTCTACACTTTCACCAATACCTATTTGCCCGAAAAACGCGATATCACCGCTTATAAGGTGTGGGATGACCAGAGCCACTTCTATGGTCTGCGCCCGTTCAGTGTCAAGTATGAACTGTGGTGTCTTTATGCGCTGTATGAGCGCAAATCTACCACTAACGATGACGGTAAGGAAATCGTTACTTTTGAGCCGGTACTGGATGAAAACGGCAAGCAGATGTACTTCAACGGTCGTGTTTATGATCCGCAGGAACAGGAAAATGAAAAGCAGTCTGCGGTTTATCAGGCCATGCTGTCAGAGGATCCGACACTGACAGGACAAAGAGCAGGTGAATATTTCACCAGAATCCTCGATGCTTCCCGACAGGACGGCAGTGACAAAAACCGCTGGAAGGTTACATTCAAGAACCTGCCGGATTATGTCAACGGTCTGGCCGATAATGTATGGGGCGGACAATCCGCACAAGTTACCTACTACATCAAGGAGTCCTTCGGTGAAGACGACACCACCGCAGCAACACTCTATCTGTGTCCGGATAAAGATGACACTATGCGGTCAGATGAACTGGTTCTGATGCAGTACGGCCAGTCCTTTACCGGTGTGACAGGAGAAAGCATTACCCTTGCCGGCGGCGTATTGTATAACAGCGCTGCGGATACCTTTACTGCAGAACGTTCCGCTATTCAGGACGGCAAATATCACGTCACGGTTAGTGGCTTGTCCGACAACCGCACTTATGAAATTGTTGATGTAAAGGGTGGCACTGTATCCTCTTTGACCCGTTCCGATCCGTCTCAGAATAATAAAGTCAGTCTGACGATCGAGATCACACCATCTTCGTCAGAAACGGAAAATCTTTCCTTCCGTCTGGAGGGTTACGATATTTCCAATGATGCGGGTGTTTTCACCGTACCCAAAAGCTACTCGCTCAATGGTGTACAGTCTTTTGAAATTCCTGATCTCCAGTCAACGGATATCTTCGGCAACCCGTACCGCTATTACGTCAAGGAATACGGAACCTCTTCCGGCGGTACTGTAACAACACAGGAAAGCGCTTTCCGTGATAATTCCGGCGGCAAAACCACCGTTCTGGTGACCAATGAACTGCCGAAACTCTTTTTCCGGATTCAGCGCAAAATTGACCCGAAGGCAGAGTCACGGACTGTCATTAAGAACGAAGACGGCAGCCGTCTGACACTGAAGATTAACGGTATAACCTATCAGGCTGATGATACCGGTCTGTTTGCGGTACCCCAAATCTATACCGGTACCGGCAGCAGTACAGAGATTCAGTCTTTTAGCATTGCAGGACTTCCCAAAGAAAAATCAGCAGAGCGCCTTTACATCTATTCTGTACAGGAGTGTAAGTCAGACGGAACATCTGTTGCAAACAGCAGTCTGACACTGAGCCAGACAGATGACAGCGAACATACAGGCTGTGTGAAACTGACCTTTAATAAGCCGCTTGGTTCCGAAAGCCCCGATGTAAAATATCAGCTTTTCCGCCGTGTCCAAGGCAAGAGCTATACTTACATTGTAACGGATTCCGATAACCACAGCATCGATGGCGTTACCGCTGTTGCAAGCACCGCCGTTGACGGCAAAGTGAAACTGCTGGTGTCTGTACCGGGTGGAGAAAGTCCATACACCCTCAAAGTAAGGCGTTCAGAGGACGGCAAGACATTTGAAGATGTCAGCATAACAGCCGTTGATGCAGTCAATGCTGAGCAGATTTACGAATCCGATGACAACAGTACATTTACACTGCCGGCGGGCACATCTGTATACATTCAGAATCTTGCTGCCGCCGCATCTGACGGCAATGAGGCAGGGCCTCTGACACAGATTGTCTATGAAAAGTGCATTGCGGCAGAAGTCAATACGTTACAGTATCCGGTCAATGAGGAGGGTATCATCAGTGTACCCAAATCCAGTGTACGCCGCCATAATATCATGGTAACAGTGCCCAATCTGCCGAAGTATTTCGGTTCACAACATGACGAAGCACATAAGTATATCTACTCTATCGAAGAATGTGCAAGCAGTTCGGATACCACAGCAGTCAGTATATCAACTGTTACCTTTACCTCTGTTGACAGCGGCGATGATAAGGTAACATTGACCGTTAAAACCATGTCTCCGACATTGTTATTCAGGGTAATGCAGAAGGCAGGAGAAAGCGCTCCGGCTGTTCCGGTGACAACATTCGCTGAAGCTGATCGTCCTACCATGAATGGTACAGCATTGATACCTTCCGGCAATGGTGTTGTCACAGCAGAAGAAAAGTACATGGAGTTTTCTGTCAAGATTAACGGTCTGCCTCAAAACAGCTATTCTCTCGAAGAATATGATAAGAACGGTTTGCCAGTTGCCCCAAATACACTGACCCTGACTCCTTCAACAACAGACGGCACAACCTCGCTTACCATTTCCAAAGCCTTCAGCAATGTATATTATCGTATCTTCAAGGAAAACGAAACCACACCGGTTACTTCTGTTAATGAAGGCAGCAATCGCCTGATGGCTATGGTTGGCAGTGAAAAGTTTACTGCTGCGCCGGACGGTATGCTGGTGATTTCCGAATATTATGCCCGCGGTGACCAACTGACAGTTAAAGTTCCCGGATTGCCAGCAGGAAACTACATCGTCAAAACCTATGGAGAAAATGGTGATGTGCTTACCTCTCAGACAGTAACAATGACCCCTGAAGAAGGCGAGGAAACCGGTGTCCTGACGTGGAAAGAGACCGTCACGGCAACACCAGATGTTTTCCGCTTCAAGATAAAGGCTTCCAATCAGACGGTCTATCATGTCATGACAGGCAGTCAGCCGCTGAAAGTATATAAATTCCTTGTCAGTGACCAGCCTATCGGTGACAACGACCTTACAGCCGCTGCCGATCACCGCGTGTCTATTACCAATACCCTTGCTGTACAGGATATCAGCGTAGCGCTGGATTGGGAGGATAACGGTTATCCGGAGAGCAAGACTCGGACGATGCACTATCCCATTACGGCAAGTCTGAAGACAATTGACAGTACCACCGCCAAGGTAACGGCTGTTACCCGACATCCGGAAGGGGAAACCCCGAACTATACGCCGAAGTCTTATGTCAGCGGCGAAAAGAACATTATCCGGATTCCGTACAGTGAGCATTATACCGTCAGCAGCGGTATTGAGCTCTTGCAGATTCCATCTGACGATAACGGTTGCTTTACCTTTGCAGCAACGCGAGCCTACCCCCTCAGCGATACACAGAAAGTCTTTACCGTACTGATAACGGGAATGGATAAGGCAGATGACGAAAGTCGTCTTTATACCTATGCCGTTACTGACTCAGATGCTTCTGTTACGGTGCGTCCTTCTGAGGAAGACGGACAGGTAGATGTACTTGTAGAAAAGGTGGCAGACATCAGCAATGAGGATTCCTTTACTTTCTCGTTGCAGCGTTCCGTTGACGGAGGAACTTTCCAGACTGTCAGCAATAGGTTGACCGCAGATACTCCGCTGATAGATATGGTTGATTTTGAGATCCGTGATCTGCCCATAAAAAATACCGATGACACGCTTTATACCTATCAGTATTCCTACCGTCTTGTTCCATGTGACGAAAACGGCAATGAACTGACGGGCGATAATGCCGCTCCCTTTATTTGTACCTCGACAGAAAATGAAAATACTGTTACGCTTCATGGACAAACTTCTCTGCCGAAAGGCGTTACACCGCCGACCTATCTGTACTATAAAGTATTGTTAGGCATTGAAGTTTCCAAAATTATTACGGTACAGGAAGGAAAAGTGGTGAAGGACGAGAATGGACCCGTTCTGAAGGATGGACATCAGCAGTATGATTATGAAAATCCTGTTACCGGCAACGGCATTATCTTCGAGAATATGCCTCTGTATGATGCCAGTGGGACTCCTGTTCAGTATTTTGTATCGGAAATGCCTTTGGTAAATAAAGATACTCTGGATGCAGACACAGAAAAAGTGCGGGCAATCCATGATGATCAGATCTATCACCTGTATACCACTGCTGAAACGCATTATACCCCGAATGGCAGTGTGGTCAAGGAAGAGGAAGATCAGGCAGGTTCTTACTTCTCCTGTGCTGAAAATACGGAAACATATGCTCGTCACTACCGTTATCAGGGCAGCGCAAGGGCGTATGTAAAAAAGACACAGCCTGCCAACAGTACCAGTACTGGTGCGAAAGCAGACAATGATGCGTCCCCGTCTGTTGCTTCTTCTCATTACAATATCCTGAATACGCTTCCGTTGACAGCAGTGGATGTAGTCAAGACTTGGGACGACCAGTCCGACAAGTTCAATCTCCGTCCGTATGATATTGCGTCAAGTCTGCACCTGAAAACGGCTGCTGTTACAGATGATGAGCTTACTGCGGGTGAAGATCTTGGTTCTGAGGCTCTTGGCGAAAAAACATGGACGGAACTGGATTTATCAAATGAATACTACCAGAAAAAGGAGAATGTTTTCCCGTCCCGTTCGGGTAATACCTACACCTATACCTATCAGAAGATTCTGAAATACGACTATGACAATATGCCGTATCTGTTCATGATTGAGGAAGATCAGATCAATGCGTACGATGCGCCGGAATACGACAAACAGTATCTTGATCTGACAGAAGTAGATAAGGATGATGAAACGACTGTTGGTATCGCTTCACTTTCCGAACAGCTTACTGTCGAAAACCAGCTGATCGTCAAGAAAATTACGGTTTCCAAAGCATGGGATGATACATCAAACTGCACAGGTACAGGCGATGAAAAGAAGTGCAAGGATGCTGAGGACAACGCCCTGCATTATGATGTAACGCCAAACTTGTCCGCTGTGTACAGTGGTTACGAAAAGGAAAACAATAACTATGTACTGACGGATGGTCAGGCTCAGCCAAAAAATGTCCGCTATGATGAAAACAACAAGACAATTACAAAGGACGGCGACCCCGTTGAATTTGTTGATCTGCCAGTTTATGATACCGCAAATCAGCCTATCAACTGGACAATTGCTGAAACGGAAAAGAAATATGGTTATGAAAAGTCATTTAACCCTTCGGCTTCGGTGCAGCTGCTAAACGGTCAAACCCCCAGTGACAAAACAGTTGCAATTACCAATACTCTGCCCATTACGCAAGTAACAGTGACAAAGACATGGGATGACCAGAATAACCTGTTCAATATCAGACCGTCAAGCATTAAACTGACACTGTATCGTACCACAAAATCCGATCTGGCTCATGATGCAGGTGTGGATGCCGATGAATCCAAAGGATGGGTGAAGGTAGAAGAAGTTACCGTCACAAATTCTGCTTCTACTGGAACAAACACCTGGCGTTACACCTTCCAGAATCTGCTCAAGTACAACGTAGACAACCAACCGTACTATTTCAAAGTAGATGAGGAGGAAGTCAAAGGTTACACCACAACATACAACAAAGCCGTTGACTTAACGACACTGGGTGTTACCAATACCATGCAGACCATCGATGTTATCGTAGCAAAGAAGTGGAACGACAACGGCTACTCCGGCAGCGATGTATCGCATTATAATGTACAGGTGACGCTTATTAACAGCAGCAACTTTACCTTGCCCGCATCGTATGCGAAGGTTATCGGCAGTGCTGCAAACGACGGCAGCGGTGTAAAGTTCACCAAACTTCCGCGGTACGATGCAGACGGTACGGAAATCATCTACACCGTCACCGAGTCTGCTTCTCCTACAGAAGCCAATGCCGAAACCGGCGAGTCCGGACAGCTTTCCGGTGCTTATCATAATCAAGGGGATCCTGTTACCGATACAGCGACCGAAACAATGCCTAATACATTTACGGCGGCAAGCAGACGTTATGGATATGAAGGAACCTGTAAACTGGAAAAGAATGCTGATGGCAGCCTTCAGTTCAATATCCTCAATACCCTGCCCGTTGCCAGCTTCACCGCACAGAAGGTATGGGACGATGAAAACAACCGTGATTATGCCCGTCACGATTCCATTGACTTTACCCTGACGAGAAATGCTGATACTTATAATGTCTGGACTGACAAAGTAGAAACGGCAACAGCCACCGGATGGAATGTTGATTTTGGTACTTATCCTCAATACAGCTATACCAACACGGAATATACCTACAGCGTA
>CADCQO010000084.1 GCA_902803585.1 uncultured Ruminococcus sp. | reverse complement strand
GCAGTAAGGACAAAGCCCCTTTTGTACAGCGGGCAGTTCCTTCTGGCAGGAACGGCAATAAGACATCATGTTTCCCTCCCGTATCAGCCCGGTCAGATACAGAGCCTGACCATCGCTTTTCTGTTTGTCAGGCATACCGCAGAAGAATAACGGTAGTGTTGTCCTGACCTTTTTTAGCACAGCGCAGAGCCGCAGCGGTCAGCTCACGGGCGGCCCGCTGTAAGTCAAAATCGTTGTCGTCAATGACAGCCTTGATTCTGTCCTCCGACAAGGAACGATACAGCCCGTCACTGCATATCAGCACTTTATCCCCTTCCAGAAGCTGAAGGGGCTTTTCATCTGTGTCAATCAGAGAAAGATCACCGATGCCCAGATAGCTGATAAGGGCCTCTGCCTGACTTTCTTCCTCGTGATACTGCTCGATCGTGATTTTTTTCTGCTCATACATTTCATTCAGAAGCATACGGTAGTTGTGTTCCCGCACAATACAGTGCAGTTCCCCGCCCCTCAGAATGTAAATTTTACTGTCACCGACAGACGCCCAGCTCATTTTGCCGTTCAGAATATGGACAGCCGCCATTGTGGTGCCTGCGCCCAGCTGTCTGCCGTCATCGCCGGTAAGATGAAAGACCTTCTTATCCAGCTTGATTGCTTCTACCCGCAGGAAACGGCGGATATCTCCCTCCGTCAGGCGGATATAGTCCTCCAGCATGGACTTTATCACCAGACTGCTTGCCTGTTCGCCGCCCTCCAGACCGCCCATGCCGTCACAAACGACCGCCAGACAGCCCTGCGGTGTTTCGATACAGCCGTAGGAATCCTGCTGATATTTCCTTGTGCCGATGATGGAGGAAACCGCCGCGGCGACTCTCGGCACAGCAGTATATTTTTCCGTCACAATATTATTCTCGTCCATGCGCTATTCCCCCAGTATCAGGCGGTATCTGGTATTGGCCAGAATAATAAGATCCTGTTTGCCGACATAGTAGCCGACTCCCTTATCCATCTTGACATAGTTGATATAGGTACCGTTGGTGGAGCAGTCCTCTATGCAGAACTGCTTTTTCTTGCTGTCAAACTTCAGCTTGCAGTGGAGTTTGCTGACGTTTTCGCAGTTCGGAAATACAATATTGCATTTCGGGGAACGTCCCACCAGCATTTCTTTATCTTCCTCGATTTTATATCTTTCCTGTACTGCTCCGTCAATGCTCACGGAAACATATACAAAACCGTCCTCGTCAGCCCGTCTGCTGATGACATTTTCCAGCTCATCGAGAAACTCCCCGATTGTCTGTGTTCTTTCAGAGGGCTGTATCATCAGCGCCTTGTCGACAATTTCGGAGATTTCCGGTCCCAGATCAGGACGGACAGAAGAAAGCGGTTCGTAGGGCGTACCCGTCAGACGGTCTGTTGCACGGGGAATAATCTTTCCCGTGAGGATATAGTAGAAGGTACTCGCCAGAGCATACAGGTCTGTAAATGTCCCCTGCATATCGGTGGAGGAATACTGCTCTATGGGGGCAAAACCGTGTTTCAGCGTGACGGTATAGTTGGTGTTGCTCATGAAGAAATTCTTTGCACTGCCGAAATCAATGACAACGACCCGTCCTGACGACAGAATCATGATATTTTCAGGGCTGACATCTCTGTGCAGATAGCCCTTTTCCTTATGAAGCAGATCCAGTGTGCGGCCTGCCTTGATGATAATGCTTGATGCCGCGCGCAGATCCATACCGTGTTCAGGCACAAGACGCTTGAGCGGCACACCGTCGAGATACTCCATGACATAGTACGCCGTGCCGTTTTCTTCAAAGCAATCTGTGACATTCACAATGCCGGCAATATTTTTCATTTCGCTGAGAATGCTTGCTTCTTCAATAAAGCGTTCAATTCCCTTCTGGAATTCCTCTATGCGGTTCTGGCGTGTATGCTGTACACAAACGCCGTCCCTGCTCCGCACAACCATGCCCATCGGGAAATATTCCTTGACGCATACCCGCATATCCTTCACCACATCGAAGGCAACATAGGTAATGCCAAAACCCCCTGCACCGAGCGATCTTCCTACTACATATCTGCTTTTCAGCTTATGGAACAGTTTAAGATCCTCTATTGACTTGCTGTCCTTCATCTCATAACCGCAGGCGGCACAGTTCACCCCGTCAAACGACTGTGAAAAACAATTCGGACACAACATCTCTCACACAC
This sequence comes from uncultured Ruminococcus sp., assembly GCA_902803585.1. GTDB lineage: Bacteria > Bacillota > Clostridia > Oscillospirales > Acutalibacteraceae > UBA1213. The sequence continues at coordinate 4,684 of CADCQO010000084.1, read as the reverse complement.
CTCAATCCTGATACAGAAGTTCTTTCTGCAATGACTCCTGCACAACGCTCACTCGCTCAAACAATTGTCAGACACTTATACACTGTAATTATAATAGAGAACATCTGCTTTGTCAATCATCGGAGATATTCCCGCCATTTTTCGGAACAATTTTGTCAGAATATCCAAAAACCTTTGTCACTGCTATGAACTCTCCCCTATCTGTGCCAACACCCAGAGGCGGGGGGATTCTGCCGTGATATGATAAAAAAGCACCGAAGCCGCTCGATATCGCTACGACCTCGGTGCTGAAAATGGCACAACGAATTATCTCTTTTTCTTTTTGCCGGAGGGCTTGCCTGTTCTTACAGGAGCGGCAGCCTTAGGAAGTGCGGCAGCCTCAGGCACAGCAGCTTCTTCTTTGTCGCAGACACCTGCGGACAGTACCCTGTAAACAAGTGCAGCCAGCACACCGCCTACCAGAGGTGCAAGGATAAATACCCATACGTTTGCGAAAGCGTCGCCGCCGGCAAAGATAGCAGGACCGAAGCTTCTCGCAGGATTCACGGAAGTACCTGTGAAGTAGATACCGAAAATATGTACCAGTGTCAGTGACAGACCGATAACGATACCGGCAACCGCACCATTGGCGATCTTTGAGGTAACGCCGAGAATCGCAATAACAAACACAAACGTCAGTACAATTTCGATGAGCATAGAAGTCCATACGTTGCCTTCATAGAGTGCGTTTGAACCCAGACGAGTTTTCGGGAAGAAAGCAAACAGGAAAGCGCCGCCGATAATCGCTCCGATAAACTGTGAAGCGATATAGGCGAAAAACTCCTTCACCGTCATCTTTCCGCTGACAAGCATCGCAATGGATACAGCAGGGTTGATGTGACAGCCTGAAACGTTGCCGATAGAATACGCCATCGCAACGATAACCAGACCGAAGGCAAGCGCCGTCATAAGGTAAGCGGCATTGGGCTGTCCGCTATTACAGCCGACAACAACAGCCGTTCCGCATCCGAACAGCACCAGCACGAAAGTACCGATACATTCTGCAAAACATTTTTTCAACAACTGCATAAAATGACCCCCTTTGTTTTTTCCGTCGGGTAACGGTAATAGTATATATCCATTATATACCTTTTTGCCGTCATATGCAATTACAATTTTGTATGATAATAATAAAAATTTTGTAACAAATAGAGCTTTGCGGTCAATGGTCAGCTGACGGAAAACAGCGGCTGACGGCAGATTTCCCAAAAAGCAGACCGAACCCCTGACGTTTCATCATTGGTTCGGTCTTTTCTGTTATCAGATACAGTTCCAGTAGTTGTCGAGGGTAGCGAAATAGTCGTCAACGGTTTCGGGACGGCGGATTTCTATGACGGAGCCGTCCTCACGGAGCAGAAGTTCAGCGGAATGCAGACGGCCGTTGTAGTTGTAGCCCATCGCAAAGCCGTGAGCGCCTGTGTCGTGGATTACGAGAATATCGCCCTTGTCGATTTTCGGGAGAGAACGGTCAATTGCGAACTTGTCGTTGTTCTCGCAGAGAGAACCTGTGACATCATAAACATGGTCACAAGGTTCATTCTCTTTTCCCAGAACGGTAATATGGTGGTATGCGCCGTACATTGCCGGACGCATGAGGTTGGCGGCGCAGGCATCTACACCGATGTACTCCTTGTAGATGTGCTTTTCATGAATCGCCGTTGTGACGAGATGGCCGTAAGGGGCAAGCATAAAGCGTCCCAGCTCGGTATAAATGCTGACATCGCCCATACCGGCAGGCACCAGCACTTCTTCAAACGCCTCTTTTACGCCCTGACCGATCACCATAATGTCGTTGGGTTCCTTGTCGGGGGTATACGGTACGCCCACACCGCCGGAAAGATTGATAAAGCTGATATGAACGCCTGTTTCCTGCTGTAACTCTACCGCCAGACGGAACAGGATTTTTGCCAGTGTGGGATAGTATTCGTTGGTAACGGTGTTGCTTGCGAGGAAAGAATGTATACCGAAATTCTTTGCACCCATTTCTTTCAGACGCAGGAAAGCCTCTCTGATCTGTTCACGGGTCATACCATATTTTGCATCGCCGGGGTTGTCCATGATGGTAGTAGAGATGGAGAATGTTCCGCCGGGATTGTAGCGGCAGCAGATTGTTTCAGGGATACCGCACACTCTGTCAAGCATTTCAATATGTGTGATATCGTCCAGATTGATAATAGCGCCGACTTCCTTTGCAAAGCGGAATTCTTCTTCGGGGGTATCGTTGGACGAAAACATGATCTCAGGGTTAGCAAAGCCGCATTTCTGGCTCATCAGCAGCTCCGCGTAGGAGGAACAGTCCGTGCCGCAGCCCTCTTCCCGCAGGATCTTCAGAATGGTGGGGTTCGGAGTGGCCTTTACGGCAAAAAACTCCTTGAATCCTTTATTCCAGGAAAAGGCTTTTTTGAGCCTTCTTGCATTTTCACGGATACCCTTCTCGTCATAGATGTGAAAGGGGGTGGGGAAGGAGCGGATGATCTCCTCGGCTTTTTCTTTGCTGATGATTGGTGTTTTCGACATTTTCAACACTCCAGTTTTTTAAAAAATACAAGTTTATTCTACTACATTCTCATCTTGTTTGTCAATCATTTAACAATAATTTTTGCATAAAAAGGAGAGAAATCCTGCATGAAGAGATTTTTGACGCTGATGAATACCCGCAGTGAAGCCGACAGTCTCCTGATAGCGCTGTATGTTCTGAATGTGATTGACTATCTGTTCACGCTGATCCTGCTGTCGGGAGGGCTGTTTGTAGAGGTGAATCCCCTGCTGCACGGCGGTATCAGCGGATTCGGGGGATTCTGTATCAAGTGTGTGCTGCCCCTGATGCTGCTGATGTATCTGCATCTGCGGTTATGTGCGTCGGGAGTGAGGCGCAGAGCGGTGACGGTGCTGCTGTGGATCGGGACGGTTTACTATGGGCTGATCGATCTGATGCACGTTTTCTGGCTTTCGTACAGTATTTTTATTTTTGGATGAGCGGCTTGCAGGAGAGTGGGCGATATGGTATCATAGAAGCAAATCATTGTGGAGGATTACAAAATGACGACCAAAAACGAGGAATTTGAAAAGCTGAAGCAGGAGTGTCTGAACTGCCGGAAATGCGGTCTTTGTGAAACGCGCCATAACGTTGTATTCGGCGTGGGTGTGGATCATGCCGAGGTGATGTTCATCGGAGAGGGACCGGGAGAAAACGAGGATTTACAGGGTGAGCCCTTTGTCGGACGGGGCGGACAGCTGCTTGATAAGATGCTTGCCGCAGTTGATCTTGACCGACATAAGAATATTTACATTGCCAATATCGTGAAATGCCGTCCGCCGAAGAACCGTGACCCGCTGCCGGAGGAACAGGAACAGTGCATCGGATGGCTGCGCCAGCAGTTCAAGGTGCTGCGCCCGAAGATTATTGTCTGTCTGGGCAGGATCGCCGCCGCCAAGATCATCAAGCCCGACATTAAAATTATGAAGGAGCACGGAATGTTTTTTGAGAAAAACGGTGTGCTGATGATGCCGATCCTGCATCCTGCCGCCCTGCTGCGCAATCCGAACAACAAGCCTGCCGCCTTTGCGGATTTCCTGAAATTACAGGAGAAGATCCGGGAAATCTGCGATTATACCTATGATTGACCGACACACACCGTCAGAAGCTGCTGACGGTGTGTTTTTTTGAATAAAAGAGTCGCTGCTGCACATACTAACAGTGTACCAATTTTCAAGGAGGCACAGTATGACAAATAAGGAATTGCTTTATGTGGAAGACGCCCTTGGCCATGAGCAGTATGTGCAGAGCCAGTGCTGCCAGACGGCACAGATGCTGCAGGACAGAGAGCTGCAGAACTTTGTGCAGCAGTTGGAGCAGTCGCACAGGTCCATTTTTCAGAGCTTTTACGGCTTGCTGTAAGGAGGTAACAGGATGAACGACAGAGATCTGATGGAAAACCTTCTTCTGTTGGAGAAGGGTGTGTGTGACCTGTTCATGCACGGTACGATCGAATCCGTTGGCAGCGACGTGCACCAGGCTTTTTCAAGCTCCCTCAATTCTTCCCTGAATATGCAGTCACAGATCTATGACAAGATGATGGCAAGAGGATGGTACACCGTGGAAAACGCTGACCAGAATCAGCTCAATTCCCTGAAAATGAAGTTCTCCCAGCAAAACTGACCCAAAAGCCGCTCCCGGACAGACCATTCTTCGGTTTGTCCGGGTTTTTCTGTCTTCGTTCCGTCAGGGGGACTTTCACGAGAAAGTCCCCCCCGACACCCCCGAAAGAGGCGGTGGGGGGCTACGGAAAAGGAGGGGGGCTATCCTTCCGCGTTTTCTTGCAGTGGCAGACGACTACAATTCTTTCGGGTTTAATTGGTCTGTTAGTCGTTGGTAAAAAGGGAGCACTGTTGGGTGAATAAATTGAGGGGCGTGTGTCCATATTGAAGGTAACATAAGGAGGAGGTAATAAGATGAAGATATGGTTCAAGGCACTATGCTGTGCGCTGACGATCTGCTGCCTGATGTCCATGACGGGGTTCTACGGGGCGTGTGAAGATATCAGCCAGGAGGTGTTCCGTCTGCATATCATCGCCCATTCCGACAGTGACGAGGATCAGGCCCTCAAGCTCCGGGTGCGGGATGAAATTGTCCGTTATACGGCAT
>CADCQO010000083.1 GCA_902803585.1 uncultured Ruminococcus sp. | reverse complement strand
AGATCGGTATCAACCAAGAAGAAAAGGAAGCCGCAGAGCAGTTTTTTGATTTTTCAAAGCCGGCTGACCTTTCTCTCCTTGATGGGTTGAAATGCCGCCTTGTCACAAATACAGGCAACCATTACGACAGCTACATGCTGTTCAATGATCTCCTGCGGCTGCCAAAAGAGAAATCTGAAGAGTACACTAACCGCTATGTTTTGTTTCTTGATGCGATTGCAGGAAATACCATCGGGCGGTTCACTACCTATGGTGCTTATTTTTACCACTACAATGAATCTGACTTGTGCATTATCCGTCGGGCTTACGAACAGAAATATGCACCTGCGGACGTTGAACCAAAATTAGCCGCATTTGTGGCCTGCGGTCTTAACGCAGATAAATCTCCTTTCGGTATCTATCTGGTGCAAACGGCAATAAAAGCGCCCAGAATCCTTTACAAAGCCGGAAAAGATTTCTGTTATGAAGAACAGAGCTTTTCCCGTGCAAGACTCTATTCCCTTGCAATGGCTTACGGCAGCGAAAATGATTTTTCAGCGGATGAGTCAGAAGAAATGGAAAACTATCTCCTGACAAAAGAAAAGAATCTGAGCATACAGTATTCTGCGGATCTGGAAAATATTGTTCTTATGCTGTTTCTGAGTGCTAACTATGGAAACAAAATCAAAAAACGTCTGCTCGAACGAATGAAACAGCACTCTGACCAGCTTTTATCTGCCCTGATCCATTTTATACCCGCCGATTACTTTGAAAATAATATGGAACTTCTCAATGAAATTCTCCCTGATATCGAAAAAGCAATCAAACGCACCATTCAGAGTGCCGCTGTTTCAGAAGCTTTTCGTGTGCCGCAAACCAACTGGCAGACAAAAAATTCCATTCATTTTCTCGAATTCCTCGCCCGCAGGTACACCGAAAAATATATAAAAATCATGTCGCTCAATGAGTCCGTCGGTGTTGGTGCAAATATGGGTTACTACTTCGACTATTATGCTGAACTCGGTATGATACTGCAAAGGGCTGTTCCTGATATCAAAGAAAAATATTCCTTTGACATAGATGATGAAGTAGTACGCATGGTAGTGCAGCGTGAAGCGATGGGGATAAAAAGCGATGTCCGGAAGGAAGTAATGGACTATCTGAACGGTAAGACAGATATCAGCACACTGCTCCTTGTCCGTTCTTCATGTAATTACACAAGAGGACGTGGTAGTATGCAGCACTCCATAAAAATGTTAAAACTGCTGAAATGCTTTCCCTCTTTCTATTCCCGTTATATTGCTTACAAAATCATTCAGGACAAAGACTGTCTCAAAAATTATATAACGGATATGTTTCGCGGTATGACAGAGCCATTTAAAGACCCTGATGCGGTAGAAAAAACACTCAGGGAATTTTTTGGAATTGCTGCCAGCGGAGGGGTACCTCTTCAGGACAGAATCCAGCTTTTTGAAAGAACTTACATTTTCAACGATTACTGGGAATGCAGAAGAACCGCTTTGTCGAATGCGTTGGTAGCTGTCATGGTACAAAATGCTGAAAAATACGATACCGAATATGCTGTGGAATGTCCGAAGGGTGAAGTAATTACCCGCTGCTGTTACGCAAAGTATCTGGAAAAAACCAATGAAGACAACCGCAACAAAGACCGCCTTTTGGCATTGTGCGAGGATAGTTCCAAAGAGGTGCGCCGCACTGTTGGTAATATTATCTCCCGACACAAAGAGTACGAAACGGAAGTTCTCGGAATGCTTCTGGCAAAAAAACAAACAATTCGTGAATGTGCGGTGGACATCATCGCTCTATGGGGTGTAGAAAATTACCGTGAACAGCTGACAAAAGCCGCTGATACCGAAAAAAGTGCGAAACTCGCTGAAAAAATGCGGGCAATGCTTACGTCCTCCGTTTCCTCAGGCAATAACGGCGAAAGTCTGTTCTCCCCTGTCACCTTCATTGAAGATATACATAAGGGCGGCAGGGCCAGAAAAGTGGCGTGGCTGTTTGAAAGTCCTCTTCCCACAGTTCATTTCAAAAACGGCAGCCCTGCTGATGAAAAGTATCTGCAGGCGCTCATTCTTTGTTACAGTTCTATGACAACGATCGGGCGGAACGAAAACGCTCTTTTGCTTGCTGCTGAACTGAATGAAACCGAATTGCAGCGATTTTCTGCGGAAATATTCTCTCGCTGGCACAGCGTTGGTGCAGAAACAAAAACCAAATGGGCAATGTATTTTTCCGTCATTCACGGCGGTGATGCCATGATAGAAATTGCCCTGAAATGTATCAAGGACTGGTCGGAAAATATGCGCGGAGCGATTGCTGCTGAAGCGGTTCATGCAATCGCTCTGAACGGCAGTTCATTTGCTCTGATGGCGGTGGATAATCTGGCACACAAATTCAAGCAGAAGCAAGTTAAAAAAGCCGCCGCTGAAGCAATGGACAGTGCCGCAGAGGCACTCGGCATTACGGCTGACGAACTGGGCGACAGAATCGTGCCTGATCTGGGCTTTGATGAAAAAAAGGAGCGTATTTTTGATTACGGACAGAGAACCTTCAAAGTACGCCTTTCCGCAAGGTTGGAACTTGAAGTATTTGACGAGAGTGGAAAACGGCTCAAAAATCTGCCTGCACCCGCCAAAAAGGACGATGAAACTCTTGCTAAACAGTCAAGCGACACGTTCAAGGCACTCAAAAAGCAGTTGAAAAATGTTATCGCTCTGCAGAAACAGCGTCTTGAAACTGCGCTCATGGCTGACAGACGGTGGAAAAAATCCGCATGGGTGGACTTGTTCGTTAAAAATCCCGTTATGCACAGTTTTGCTATCGGTCTGATATGGGCTGCATACGGGGACGGAGAAACCACTACTTTCCGCTATATGGAGGACGGTACTTTCAATACCTCTGACGAAGACGAATTCACTCTGCCGGAGGAATGTACCATCGGTCTGGTACACCCTGTAGAACTGGACGATGAACTCATTGCTTCGTGGCAGGAACAGCTCAGCGATTACGAAATTGTACAGCCCGTTGAACAGCTTGAAAGAAAACTCTATTGTATCAGCGAAAACGAATACGGCAAGCTGGATCTGGAACGTTTCAGAGGCCGTACCATCAACGCCCTTTCATTACTGGGACGTGCAACTAAACTTGGCTGGAGCAAAGGCTCAGTACAAGATGCGGGAATGTTCTATGTCTTTTATCGTGAAGATATTACCGAAAAAAGCAAAAATCCTGACGGCAGTTATACCGTAAAAGGCAACGCTGCCGAACTTCATTTCAGCGGAGCATATGTGTCTGTAGAAAACGAGGAAGTTACCATTGAAAATGTACGCTTCTATCATCCTTCAACCATACAACACGGCAGTTACATCTATGAAGAGGCTGACAATGAAAAAGCAATTCCTCTCGACAAAATTCCACCCCGATATTTCAGCGAAATCATCTTACAGCTTGAAGCTCTGCTGAGCTGAATGGAAGGCACAGAAATATGGAACTATATTGGGAAGAACAATTTACTGTGAGTGTCACTATACAGGATAATACCACTGTTATTTCTGCCAACAGAGCAGGACTGCATTCTTTAGCCCATCATCTTTTACAGTTAGCTGAGGAACCACAAGGCAGTCATATCCATCTTGATTCTTATAACGCTCTGGAAGATGGTTCTGCTGAACTGATTCTTGAAAAAGCGGGCGAATAGATATGTATCTATCTTGTAAACCACATATTAACGAACTTAGAAAGGCAAAATCCTGTCTGATAATCCGGAACGCATGATTAAAAAGTGTCTTGAAAAAACGGCTTTTGTGTGGTATGATAGATTCAGTTTATTTTTATAGAAGAAAGGAGCATTTACCATGTCCAGAAAAATTAAGAAAAAAGAGGAACCTCAAACCAGTAATCAGGGAAAGATTATCCTGATTATTGCGGGTGTTTTTCTGGCAGTTATTGCTGTCGTTCTCGTCATTATGGCTATCGTTCAGAATACCGGCAAGAAAGACAGCACCCCGTCATCTCAAAGCAGTATTACCCACACTTCCGAAACCACCAGCAAGGTCAGTACAATCAGCGAAGATGCCTCTGTTTCGGGTACAGACTATTTGGACTCTGTGGTTATTGATACTACCAAAACTTATTACGCTGATATCCAGATCAGGAATTACGGAAAAATTATCGTGCAGCTGGACTATAATGCTGCGCCAATCACAACCAAAAACTTTATCTATCTGACGGAATCAGGCTTCTATAATGGTCTTACCTTCCATCGTATCATGGAGGGCTTTATGATGCAGGGCGGTGATCCGCGCGGCAACGGCACCGGCGGTTCGGAACACAATATTTACGGTGAATTCAGTGCTAACGGATACAACAATCCCCTTTCCCATACAAGAGGTGCGATCAGTATGGCAAGAAACAGCTTTGATATGAATAGTGCAAGTTCACAGTTCTTTATTGTACAATCTGATAATCACATATCCTCTCTGGACGGCAACTACGCTGCTTTCGGCTATGTCACACAGGGACTTGATATCGTTGATGCTGTCTGTCGTGATGCCAAGCCTACAGACACAAACGGTACCATTCCTGCTGACCAGCAGCCTGTCATTGAGTCTATCACCATTCGCACCACTGATTTACAGGCTTCCAAGACAGCATAAAATGATTTTGAAGGGTCATCGTTTCGACGGTGACCTTTTGCATAGAATTTTTTAAACTGATTTTTCTTGTTGTGGTTTGTAGGATAAAAAAATCTTATCGGGAGTGAATAAAATGAAAAAGATAATATGTTGTTTGCTGATTGTTTCTATGAGTGCCTGCTTGATAGGGGCTTGTCAACATCAGAAAAATACTCCTTCAGTCAGCCAGCCCACTGTAAATTCTCAGACAGAAAGCAGTTCAGCGGATAGTTCTCTGACAGAGAGCAGTTCAGCGGATAGTTCTTCGACAGAAAGCAGTTCAGCGGATAGTTCTCTGTCAGAGAGCAGTTCAGCGAAACAAGACCCTCTCTATCGTCAGGTTACGCAGGAGGAAGCCGCTCAGATGATGCAGACAGAAAAAGACTATATCATTCTTGATGTCCGTACACAATCAGAATACAATGATGGTCACATTCCAAAAGCTATCTGCATTCCGAATGAAACGATAGATACTCAGGAAATCCCGCTTCTGCCTGATAAATCACAGCTGATTCTCGTCTATTGCCGCAGTGGCCGCCGCAGCAAGGAAGCAGCCGAAAAGCTTGCCAAGATCGGTTACACCAATATTGTGGAGTTCGGCGGCATTATCACATGGACAGGCGAAATAGAGCAATAACCGATTTCAGAACTTTTTAAGAATATAGTGTTATGATGAGAAAAAGCGAAAAAACGCTCAAAGGAGAATCAGTATGCAGATATTACTGGTAGAAGATGAAATAGCACTATCCAACGCAGTAAAAAAATACTGGAACAAAACGGTTATGTAACAGACGCTGTTTATGACGGAAATTCTGCTGTTGCTTATGCGCTTGGAGCAGATTATGACCTGATCATTCTGGACGTTATGATACCTGAACCTGATGGCTTTGAGGTGCTTAAAATTCTCCGCAGCCATCACCTCAACACTCCGATCCTGATGCTCACGGCAAAAAGCACTGTTCCTGACAAGGTAACCGGACTGAACGAAGGAGCGGATGATTACATGACAAAGCCTTTCAACACAGAAGAATTATTGGCAAGGGTCGGCGCACTTACCAGACGAAAAGGAAGCGTTGTTGTCAATCGTCTGGACTATCAGGACATATCGCTTGATTTGCACAGTGCTGTTTTGAACGGCAACGGAGAGTCTGTACAGCTCAGCCGCAAGGAATTTGAAGTGCTGAAAGTCTTTCTCTACAATCCTACTATGACCATTACAACAGAAAGTCTTATTACCAAAGTATGGGGTGCTGAATCCGAAGCAACCGACAACAATGTGGAGGTGTATATTTCCTTTATCCGTAAAAAGCTGAAGTATCTCGGTTCGAAAATCGCTATCAAAAAAATACAGTGTCTTGGCTATCGTATAGAGGTGCAGAAATGCTGAAAAAATTCCGCAGACGGTTCATTGTGCTGAGTATGCTGTTGGCAGGAATCGTGCTGCTGATGTCGTTTGTTCTGATAGGAGCAGCTATTTACCGCAACGACTATGCAGAATTGAAAAATACCATGTCAATTGTTCTGAAACCCTGGAATGCTTCGGACGAAATGCACCATTCCGCAGTACGAAGGGCAGAACAGGAAATGCAAAACGCTGTTTCTTCCGAAGATGATAACGAAAAGGACAGGGACAAACCCGACAATAAACCGCCTGCCAGACCTGATGATGCAAGAGGTAACGAACCCGATACTTTCAGAAACGACAATTCCCAGAAAACAAAAAATAATGAAACAGACAAATCTGCAGCTAAACACAGACAAAACGACAATATTACTACCATTTTCTATTATCCTGCCGAAAAAAGAGTTTCTGTCATTTCCGAATCGCTCTCGTTCGACGGCGATGTTGATACCATTGTCAGCGAAATTGTTGAACAGTCCGATAACTTCGGTACACTCGGACAGCATCATGTCATTTACTACAAGGAGAAAACCGAAGGAATTTACAAGATGGCCGTGACAGATGTATCTTATATCGGATCGCATATGTTCAGGATTGTCATTATTTTGTCCATTGCCTTTCTTTTATCTATTGGTCTTTTGCTGCTGATTACGCTGAAAATGTCAAAGTTTGCCGTTCAGCCTCTTGAAACTGCCATAGAAATGGAAAGAAAGTTTGTAGCTGATATTTCCCATGACCTCAAAACCCCTATTACTGTTATCCTCGCCAATAACTCTATCCTGAAATCCAATCCTTCCACAAGAGTTTCTGACAACCAGCAATGGATTGACAGTACTGACCATGCCGCCGAAGATATGATGCACCTTATCAGCGAAATGCTTACCATGTCCGCCCTTGAATCTCCCCAGAAAACTATTGCAACAGAGTCTGTTAATCTGACTTCCTGTGCTCAGCGGTGTATTTTACAGTTTGAGTCTGTAGCCTATGAAAGACAAATCAGTCTTGAAGATAATATCGGGGAAGGTCTGATGGTGCAGGCAACCGAGGATTATCTCAAAAGAATCTGCAGCAGCCTGATAGAAAATGCTCTGAAATATGAACCTGCTGACGGCAGGGTGATTGTAGAGGCCTTTTCCCGCAGAAAGAAAGTCTGTTTTGTCGTCCGGAACACCCATAGCCGTATTGCACCGGAAGATTTGCCGCATATCTTTGACAGATTCTATCGGGGCGATAAAACCCGCCGGCTTTCGGGTGGTCATGGGCTTGGTCTTCCTATCATACGGCAGATGGCAAATCTGATAGGTGCTGCTATCACCGCAGAAAGCAGCGAGGAAACCGGTACTGTCTTTACTGTCTGTTTTAACCCAAATGGGCAAGAAGTTCCCCGCCTCTAAGCGTTAGCGTAGGCGGCGGGAGTATGTCACTTTTTGTTAAACTATCTTATTATTTACGATTGCCTATTTCAGCCTTTCAGAAAGCAGGTGTTTACTATGTACTCTATACGATATGCCCAAGAAAGTGACAAAGAATTCTGGTTTACAGTCGATAAAATCATTGATGAAAAAACATTTGAACGCAAAATACGGGATAATATGTGTTATATTTTTGAGCATTGCCGCCAAAAAATCGGTATCCTGCGCTATCAGCTTTTTCAGGACAATATTCCTTTTTGTAATTTGCTGGTTATCCACCCCGAATATCGTCATCAGGGCTGCGGAAAGGCACTGCTGCGGTTCTGGGAACAGGATATGCGGGAACAGGGCTATTTTACTGCAATGGTCTGCGCGAAAATCAGCGAAGATATCCAACATTTCTATCGGAAAATGGGCTATCGGGAAATTGGGGGGACTAATCATACAGGATAAGGAAAAGGAACGTCCGATGGAAATTGTCATGCAGAAAAGTATCTGATTCTGCTGTACAAATATACCAATTGCCGCATACGAAACACACGCACCTTATCTCAAAAATTTTTTGTCAGAATGTCCGCTGCAAGATAAGCACTCAGAAATGACCCTGTACGGCTGTCTGAGTGCTTTTTTCTTTGAACAAGGGATTAAAATTTCCGCCGCAAAGAAACAGCTTACAGACGATCACAAACCTTTTTCTGGCAACACGAAAGGAAAAAATGATTCATTGGAGGTTTTTTTGTACCGATAAAATTGTTGTTGAAATTTTTGGGAAATTAGTTTATTATAGAGGGTAAGATAATAAAACTATCAACCCTTGGGAGGCTTGTGCTGTGAATTTTATCAAAAAACTGACGAAAAAAAAGTATTTCTTCGTTGTGTTCTTCTTCTGTCTGATCGTCATATTCGCCTTTATGCTGCATCTCGCTATTCAAAGCGACATCAAAGCCAGTCAGCCGGCAGACGATTATCCCCGTGCGCAGGCAAAAATTATCAGTTCGCCCAATCTCTATACGATTACTGAAAACGGCAATGCAAGAGAATTGTACTCCAACGTCAGGATAAACGTCCATCTGAGTGATAACGAATCCTATGATGCTACACTGACCGGTCAGGTCGATAAAGCAATTTCCGGTGAGCTGGACTACGGGTCTGTCATTACTGTGAAGTACACCAATGAGGATCATTCCACTTTCTATTTTGCCAATGATCCTGCTCCCCGCCGGCGGATATTTCTCTATGTGTTTCTCTCCGTTTTGATTGTTATGGCGATCGCCGCAACTATTTTCTCCTCCAAAGTGCTTGATGTCCTGTCTCACAGGAAGGTGATGGAGGAAAATATGGCTAAAATGCGCCGTGAAAAGGAACAATCGCTTGATGATGCAGAACGTTACAGAGGTGCGGACGGCAGCGAGAACTTTGGCGATTACAATCCATTCAGCGATAAGGGAATTGATTACAACGCCCGCTATCAGGAAGACCAGAGTCTGAATGATGCCTCCTATAATGCAGAAGGCACTTATACAAGTTACAGCGGTCAAGACAATAGTATCGGTGCGGGCAGCTATGGTATGCCGAACGGCTCGATGGACGCTCCTTATGACCCGAACGCTCCCTACACCGGTTATGGTATGCCGAACGGCTCGATGGACGCTCCTTATGATCCGAACGCTCCCTACACCGGTTATGGT
>CADCQO010000082.1 GCA_902803585.1 uncultured Ruminococcus sp. | reverse complement strand
GCCTGCTACACGGCATACAACATCAAACATATCCTCTGTGCCTGTCAGAGCAAGAGGCTGACGAACGATGAGCTTCAGTGTTTCCCGACCGAAATAGTCATCGCTAGTTCTGTCATTGATGGTTACCTTGCCTGTGCCTTTATAAAGTCTTACTCTTGCGACAGAGCTCTTTCTTCTGCCGGTACCGTAAAAATAGGGTGTCTTATCGTACATAATAAATTGCCTCCTCTCTTATTATTCCAGAACAATGGGCTGCTGAGCCTGATGCTTATGCTCGCTGCCCTGATAAACATGCAGTCTTGTAAGAGCCTTACGGCCGATTGTGTTGTCAGGAACCATACCCTTAACAGCGAGTTCAAGAGCCATCTCAGGCTTTGTTCTCATCAGTTCATCATATCTGACAGACTTCATATGACCGATATAGCCTGTGTGATGATAATAGAATTTCTGCTCAGCCTTTTTACCTGTGAGGACAGCCTTCTCAATGTTCGTTACAACAACGAAATCGCCGCAGTCTACATGAGGGGTAAAAGTGGGCTTGTTTTTACCGCGAAGAAGGTCAGCAACCTGTACTGCAAGACGGCCAAGTGACTTGCCGGTTGCATCAATCACATACCACTTGCGTTCAACTTCGCTCGGTTTAGCCATAAAAGTTGACATAGTAATTTCCTCCCTGAATTCCAAATTGTCTATTGAAAAAAAGCACGTCAAAACAACGTGTTTCAAGTCACAAGATAGATAATAGCACAACTGCAGAACGAAGTCAAGCGTTTTTTTGAAATTTTTAATTTACATCGGAACAAACTTTTATTTTTTAGTTTATTCTCGTTTATTCTCTCATATTCTGATGTGTGATTTTAATTTTTTTGTGTGCCGGAAAGAAGGGCATCGGTAAAGGAATAACGAAACATATATTTTTGCTGGAAAATCAGGTTTTGCAAAGGCATGCAGGCAAGAACTGTTTTTTAGCAGGAAGAAATGGTGCTTGACATAGGGAGAAAAGCTGTCTATAATAAAAGGTATCAAAAAATACAATGTAAAGGTGGCGTTTACATGGCCAATAAGCAAACTTTTCTGACGCAGGAAGCATACGATAAATATAGCGAGGAATATGAATATCTGGTCAACGAAAAACGTGGAGAAATCGCACAGAAGATTGAAGTAGCACGTTCCTATGGTGACCTCTCTGAGAATAGTGAGTATGATGAAGCCAAGAATGAACAGGCAATTACTGAAAGCCGAATTTCTCAGCTGGAATCTCTGCTGAAACATGCCGTTATCCGCAGTGCATTTGATCAGGGTACAGAGCACATTCAATTGTTCTCTAAGGTAAAAATACACGATTATGATTTAGACGAAGACATGACGTATCAGATAGTAAGTACAAAGGAAGCCGATCCCTTTGACGGCAAGCTTTCTGATGAATCACCGGTGGGTCAGGCTCTGCTGGGACATCAGGTTGGCGATGAGGTTGATGTAGAAACTCCCAACGGTACTATAAAGTTTAAAATTCTGGAAATCATGGAATGATGCTATAAAAGGAAAGGAAGAAAGATATATGGCTGAGCGAACCGAAAACAAGCCGCAGGATATTAACGGCCTGCTCCAGGTCAGAAGAGATAAGCTCAAAGAATTACAGGACGCAGGCAATGACCCCTTTCAGATCATGAAATACGATGTCACGCATCACAGCACAGACGTTAAGGAAAATTTCGAAGCACTGGAAGGAAAAACAGTGTCTATCGCAGGACGTATGATGTCCAAAAGAATTATGGGCAAGGCTTCTTTCTGCCATGTACAGGATCTTTGCGGTACAATTCAGTGCTACGTGGCACGTGACAGCGTTGGTGAAGAAGCCTATAAAGGTTTCAAGAAAATGGATATCGGTGATATTGTCGGTCTGAAGGGTGAGGTATTCAGGACAAAAACAGGAGAAACATCTGTTCATGTCAGCGAAATAACACTTCTCTCCAAAAGTCTGCAAATACTCCCTGAAAAATATCATGGTCTGACCAATACTGATATGCGCTATCGTCAGCGTTATGTTGACCTTATTATGAATGAGGATGTCAAAGATACTTTTATCAAGCGTTCTAAGATCATTAGTGCTATCCGCCGCTATCTGGATACACAGGGATTCATGGAAGTTGAAACGCCAATGCTCGTAGCTAATGCCGGCGGTGCGGCTGCAAGACCCTTTGAAACACATTTCAACGCTTTGGATGAAGATTTGCGTCTGCGCATTTCTCTCGAATTGTATCTGAAGCGTCTGATTGTAGGCGGTCTGGAAAGAGTTTACGAAATTGGACGTGTGTTCCGCAACGAAGGACTGGATACCCGTCATAACCCCGAATTTACACTTATGGAGCTGTATCAGGCATATACCGACTATCACGGCATGATGGATCTGACAGAAAATCTCTTCCGTTATGTAGCACAAGAAGTGCTGGGTACTACAACAATCGTTTATAATGGCGTGGAAATGGATCTTTCCAAACCTTTTGAACGCATTACGATGGTAGAAGCCGTCAAAAAGTATGCTGGTGTAGATTTTGATGCCATCACCACACTGGAAGAAGCCCGCAGGGTTGCTGATGAAAAAGGTGTTGCCTATGAAGCACATCACAAGAAGGGCGATATTCTGAATTTGTTCTTTGAAACATTTGTTGAGGAACATCTGATTCAGCCGACATTCCTGATGGATCATCCGGTGGAGATTTCTCCCCTGACAAAGAGAAAACCCGAAAATCCGGATTATGTAGAGCGTTTTGAATTCTTTATGAACGGTTGGGAAATGGCAAATGCTTATAGTGAGCTGAATGATCCAATTGACCAGCGTGAACGTTTCAAAGCACAGGAAGAGTTATTGGCACTTGGTGATGAAGAAGCTAACCATATAGATGAGGACTTTTTGAATGCCCTTGAAATTGGTATGCCGCCCACAGGTGGTATCGGATATGGCATTGACCGTATGTGCATGCTTCTGACTGATTCCCCTGCTATCCGTGACGTTCTCCTTTTCCCGACGATGAAAAGTTTGGATAAATAAACTCAGTATTCATGCGGGTTTCAGGCTATCAGGCATAGAATTTGCGACCAAATTGCGACCAAATAAAGAGAACAAGCAAAGAAAATCAGGGCTTCCAGAGTGAATGGGAGTCCTGATTTGCTATATTATTTCTTCTTCTTTTTCTTCTTGGAATGAAGAACTCCGGCAGTTACAGCTATTGCGGCACCAACTCCGACAACAGCAGCTCCGGCTGATGCACCATCATCAGAAGCGGCAGAACTTTCCATTGAAGTATCTTCAATAGGGTTAGATTCGATTTCTGT
>CADCQO010000081.1 GCA_902803585.1 uncultured Ruminococcus sp. | reverse complement strand
TTTCTTGTAAATTTTCTTAAATATAACATATTACTGGAAATCGGTCAATCACTCCTCCGAAATTTTGTACAATATGTCAATTTACCTCAAAGCTCATGAGCATTTCATACAAACTTTCTGAAAAAAATTTAAGAACTGTTTCGAGTAAATGATTGTATCTTCAGTATAAGAAATCAATGTAGCCTGCTTATGAAAATCATTTGAAACGAAAATGAATTTTATCTGTAATATTTTCAAGAATGAGCAAGAATTTCCATACAAAAACAGTAATATTACAAACACTCCTGCAAATACTATTAACACAGCCACAGGCAGAAACTTGTCAGGGAACAGAAAGAGGTCCCGACCGGCTTCTTCCTGCTGTCGGACAAGAGCCGGTCGGCTGCACCTATTGAATAAAGGAGATTATATCTTATGTCTAACAACAGTAATTCACTCAATATCCCTGAAGCAAGACAGGCTATGGAACAGTTCAAGATGGAATGTGCCAATGAAGTAGGCGTAAACCTGAAGCAGGGTTATAACGGCGACCTTACTTCCCGTCAGGCAGGTTCCGTAGGAGGACAGATGGTCAAAAAAATGATCGAGGCTTATGAAAGAAGTATGTAATCCCCCTTTCGCCTGAATCACAGTCCACTGTCAGACAAAGCAGATGACCGCAAGCCGGCCGTAATGCTGTCAGAAAAGGCGTATACCTGCCCATGCGGACAAGGTATACGCCTTTGAGATTGGTAAAATATTCTTTTTATACGCTGAAGAGCATTGTGCCGTAGGACGGATAGGGCCAGTGTTTCGCAGACATATTGGACTCCATTTCGTCAGCTACTGCACGGAGTTCCTGCATGGCAGCCAAAACATGATCTCTGTAATACATTGCGTTCTCTGCAACGCCCTCTACTTCTTTCGCACCCATCACAGCCTTTTCCAGTGTTTCAATCTTCTTGAAGAAACACGCCAGAAGATTGGAAAGCTTTTTAACCAGTTCCACTTCCGGCAGGTTAACGGATTCAATATCCAGGGTCTTGACCAGATGAGCGGTTTCTGCCAGTTCTTTGATATAAGCTGTCACGGCGGGAACGATGTCTTTCTTGGACATATCCAGCGCTGTCAGCGCTTCGATATTGAGAATCTTGGAGTAGTTCTCCAGAATAATTTCCGTTCTGGAACGCAGTTCAACTTCGGTATAAATGCCGTGCTTGCCAAACAGACGGACATTCTTTTCATCGGTATAGTGCGGCAGTGCTTCCGGCAGAGAACGGTAATTCAGCAGTCCTCTTCTCTCGGCTTCCTGTGCCCATTCTTCAGAATAGTTATCGCCGTTGAAAATAATACGCTTGTGCTGAATCAGCGTTCTTCTTACCAATTCTTCTGCTGCTGTGCGCAGGTCTTCTGCTTTTTCAAGTTCGTCAGCAAAGTCGCTGAGTACATCAGCTACAATCGTATTGATGATGGTATTCGTACAGGCAATATTTTCAGACGAACCAACCATACGGAATTCAAACTTGTTGCCCGTAAAAGCAAAGGGAGAGGTACGGTTGCGGTCGGAGGTATCTTTGACAAAGTTAGGAAGAACATCAGCGTTTGTTTCCATAATGGGTGCATCTTTCTTTGTATATGCCTCGTTGTACATAACAGAACGCAGTACATCCGAAAGGTCGTCACCCAGATACATCGAGATAATAGCGGGAGGTGCTTCATTAGCACCCAGACGGTGATCATTGCCGGCACTTGCCACAGAGATGCGGAGCAAGTCCTGATGTTCGTCTACTGCACGGATAACTGCTGCAAGGAATACTAAGAACTGAATATTTTCTCTTGGATTCTTGGAAGGATCGAGCAGATTTTTGCCGGTATTGGTGGACATTGACCAGTTGTTGTGCTTGCCGGAACCATTTACACCCGCAAAGGGTTTTTCGTGCAGAAGGCATACCAAACCGTGTTTGTTGGCAATGTCCTTCATGGTAGCCATCGTCAGCTGGTTGTGGTCGGTAGCAATATTGGAGGAATCAAAAATCGGTGCCAGTTCATGCTGCGCCGGCGCTACCTCATTATGCTTGGTTTTCGCATAGATGCCGTACTTCCAGAGCGCTTCATCCAGTTCCTTCATATAGGCGGATACTCTCGGCTTGATCGTACCGAAATAGTGATCGTCCAGTTCCTGACCTTTGGGAGGTCTTGCACCAAAGCGTGTTCTGCCGCAGTAGATCAGATCCTTGCGTTTTTTTTATACTTCCTTGTCAACAAGGAAATATTCCTGCTCCGGACCGACTGTTGTTTCTACTCTGGTGGTTGTGGTATCGCCAAAAATTCGGAGAATTCTCAGTGCCTGTACGCTGATTACCTGCATAGAGCGCAAAAGCGGCGTTTTCTTGTCGAGAATCTCACCGGTATAGGAGCAGAACGCTGTCGGAATACACAGGGAACCGTCCTTGATAAAAGCATACGAAGTGGGATCCCATGCGGTATAGCCTCTTGCCTCAAAAGTAGCACGAATACCGCCTGAAGGGAAGCTGGAAGCATCAGGCTCGCCCTTGATCAGTTCTTTGCCTGAAAATTCCATAATCACACCGCCGCCCTCAGTCGGTGAAATAAAGCTGTCATGCTTTTCCGCAGTAATACCGGTCATCGGCTGGAACCAGTGTGTATAGTGTGTTGCACCATGCTCCAGCGCCCACTCCTTCATAGAATGCGCTACAACATTGGCAATGTTCAGATCCAGCGGCTTGCCCTCTTCGATTGTTTTTTTGAGTGCCTTATAAGTGCCTTTCGGCAGACGCTCCTTCATTGCGGCATCGTTAAAAACCAGACTGCCAAAAATCTCGGGTACTTTCATCGTTCAACCTCTCCCATTCGATAAGCGTAAAAAGCGAAAAGGACACCGTAGGTCAAAGCTCTCCTCAACCTACAGCGCCCTTGCTGTCGTTGATTGCATTATATAGCATCTTTTTTTCAAAGTCAAGCTCTTTTCCGACAGAAAATTCTTTTCGGTATTTGGGCTATTTTTTCCACTGAAAACGTATTTCTTGTGGTCAATATTACGGTTTGTAACTTCTTTGTAAATTGACATTTATCGGTGTGTGTAATATAATGGATTCAATTCACGGGGAATTTCCCCTGTTTGTATCAGGTGGTTATTTATGCCAAAAAGCTATTTTTACTGCGTTAATCTGCTGATAAAAAGTGAGTCTCATCTCCAGAAAGCAATCTCTTCTATCGTAGGAGAGGAGGACTTCTTTGTTCAGCACACACAGCTGATACTGATTGATTCTTTGTGCAGTGAGCAAAGCATGGCGGTTTGTGCCGAGTATCACAAGAAGTATCCCGATAACGTATTCTTTGTTGATGCGTCAGGCAAAAACGAAGCCGAAGCCTACAACGATGCAAAAATGCTTTGTTTCGGCACTTATGTCAGCTACACGGATAATTACGGCGAGTATGACAAAAAAATGTGGCGTGTTCTTCAAAATAAATTGCTCAGATCTGCAAAAATCCCTGCTCTGTGTATACAGCCGGTCGTTTCCCCTGCCGGAGAAGAAGCACACAACTATACGGAAGGAACGCCAAACGGTATTGTTAAACTGAAGGAAACACCCGATCAGCTCATTTTTATGCTGGGCTGTTATCTGTTTCATCAGCGCATTACACGCACCCTGCTGTTTGACGAAAAGCTGCCTTTTCAGATGGACGCGAAATTTATTACTGAGGCACTGCTGCAGACCTATTCATACATATTCAGCGACAGCTTCCATTATACGACTACTCTCCCCTCTGACCATGAATGGTTCAAGTATATTCCGCAGTACAGCAGAAACTTTTATACTCGTTTTCTGCTGGAAATGGTCGTGCCGATGATTATGAACTATCCCGGTTCTGTACTGGCGCAGTCCGCAATGATGTATCTCATCGAAAGCCGCTTCGCTCTCAATGCTGATGAACGCTATAAACACGTTATTATCGGCGGTTATGTAGACGAATTTTTAGATAAGGTTTCGGAGGTTCTGAAATATATAGATGATGTGGTTATTCTCAACAGGAATATCTGCCGCCGCTGCGGATTAGATGAAGAAATGGCTTTCCGTCTGCTGCGGCTCAAGTATAAAGATCCTGAACTGAAGCCGCAGATTGATCTGGTACTGCCAAAAGATACCGCTGAAAAAAGCTATCTCAATGTGGACGGCCGTCTTACAAAAGTAGCACTCAGCGGTGAATTTGTCGCACACTATCAATCAGCCGTTATTGGCAGTTCAAAGGATATTTCGGCGGAAATTACCGCTGTCAATTATGATGAGGACGGGCTGTATATTGATGCCTGTCTTAACGGCTGTTCTTATCTGGACGAAAAAGATTTCAGAATTTTTGTCAACGTCAACGGAGAAAAAACACCCGTTATCCGCTCGGACGTTTATACTCTGCGGAAATTCTTCGATAAACCGTTTCTGAAACGGTATGCCTTCCGGTTTTTTGTTCCGGTCAGCAAAGGCAAAAAAATGGACGACATTTCTCTGGTCATGACTTACCATAACTTATCTTTCCGTATTGGTATGACTTTTAACGGAGTTTTTTCCAGACTTTCTTCTTCCGTTAACAGCAGCTACTGGCATTTTCTCGACCGTGTGATGGTGTACGATAAGAAATCACAGTCGATTGTCATACGCATGGCTACCGGAAGCCTGCTGCGTATCTGCGAAAGCAAGTTCCTTTCAGAAGCAGGACACAATCTGCCGCTGTCTGAGGTGCTGTATTACCGTCAGCTCCGGAAAAGTATCCGCAATATGAAAGAAGAAAAAACAGACAGCCAGTTTCTCTTGTTTTACGGAGAAATGGGAATGCGTTATAACGGTCCTGTACTGTTCCGCTATTTCTCAAAATATAAAGCCAACGAAAAAATTGAAGTGTATTTCTCGGCAAAAAGAGGTTCTGAGGAATTTGAAAACTTTATGGACGGAGAATATACGACCGTACTGGAAGCAGGCTCTAAAAGGGCTATGATGATTTCCGTATGTGCTGATATTATTTTTGCTGTCGATTGTGATGTGTATGAATCGCTGCTGTTCAGCAAACAGGATATTCTTTTTCTGAAAGATTTACTGACAGCGAAGATTGTATCTGTAAAGGATTTCTTCATCACCTACGGTACAGCACAGTTTGATAACCGTCTGAGAGATAATATGCAGCTGTTTTTCTGTGCCTCTGAAAAGGAAAAAGAACATATTCTGCGCAGTATATATGACTATGATGAGTCAATGGTTCGTGTGACAGGTTATCCGATACTGGACACGCTCTCCGATGCCAGAGAAAAGCTCATTTTGCTGGCCCCCGGTGACAGACAGCAGTTCTGTATTTATGAGAATTCGGATTTTTACCGTTTCTCAGAAAGCCGCTTCTTTAAACTCTACAATGATATTCTCACCGACGCCTCCCTCCATGCCGCTTTGAAGGAAAAGGGATATCGCATAGCGGTTATGCTGCCGTATTCGATAGAAAAATTCCTGAAATTGTTTTTTTCCGATGAACTGGTTACTCTGTATCCCTGCAGCACCGAAAATGAAACGGAATTAGTGAAAAAAGCCGCCGCTCTGATTACGGACTATTCTGATCTGCAATTCCGCTTCGCATTTCTGAATAAACCCGTTTTTTACTACTACCCGCAGGGACTGCCTATCCGACAGGAATTCAAGGTAGAAGGTCTTGCACAGAACAGTTTCGGAAAATTGTTTTTCGAGCACAAAAAACTGACTGAACATCTTGTGCAGGAAATGCAGACGGACTTTCCGCAGTCTGAACATTATGCAAAAATTTGCGGCGAGTTCTTCAAGTATCACGATAATCATAATTGCAGACGCATTTTTAACGCAGTCAAAAACACATTCTTGTCCGAAGCATACAAAACGGACTGAAAAAAGGAGCTGTTTCGCAAAATCAGTGAAACAGCTCCTTTAGCGTTAGTGTGTCGGGCATGACACTAATCTCGCAGGTGAAAGTCCTGTCACAGGTAGTTACCGCCAAGTGTAGCGAACCGCAAGCTGTT
>CADCQO010000080.1 GCA_902803585.1 uncultured Ruminococcus sp. | reverse complement strand
GCTGATTAAAGGTGAACCGGACGCTTCCAGTTTTCCGTCAGGCGGTATCCGTGCCACCTTTGAAGCAAGAGGCTATACCACATGGGATCCGACCTCTCCGGCATTTATCAGAGATAAGACCTTGTATATTCCTACCGCTTTCTGTTCCTATACCGGTGAAGTGCTGGACAAGAAAACGCCTCTTTTGCGTTCAATGGAAAAGCTCAGCAGCGTAGCGGTTTCCCTTCTGCATCTTCTGGGAAAGAAAGATGTCACCAGAGTTACCACAACCGTAGGCCCTGAGCAGGAATATTTTCTGATTGATAAAGCAATGTACGACAAGCGCCCCGACCTTATTTTTACCGGACGCACCCTGTTTGGCGCACCTGCTCCGAAGGGTCAGGAACTGGAAGATCATTATTTCGGTTCCATCAAGACAAGAGTAGCCGCTTTCATGAATGATCTGGACGAGGAACTGTGGAAGCTCGGTGTTATGGCAAAGACAAAGCATAACGAAGTAGCACCCTCTCAGCATGAGCTGGCTCCCATTTTTGCAACCTCCAATATTGCAACCGACCATAATGAACTGACAATGGAAGTCATGAAGAAAACCGCAGAAAAGCACGGTCTGGTATGCCTGCTGCATGAAAAGCCCTTCGCCGGCGTAAACGGTTCAGGCAAGCACAATAACTGGTCAATTTCCACCAATACAGGAGAAAACCTGCTGGATCCCGGCAAAAAGCCCGAACAGAACCTGCAGTTCCAGCTTTTCCTCGCAGCCATTGTAAAGGCAGTGCATGAATATCAGGATCTGCTGCGTCTGACAGTAGCATCTGCGGGCAACGATCACCGTCTTGGTGCGAATGAAGCGCCTCCGGCCATCATCTCAATGTATCTTGGCGATGACCTTGGTGCGCTGGTAGATTCCATTATTGAAGGAAAAGAGTACCGTTCCAACGGCAAGGCGGATATGCTGACAGGTGTAGATGTGTTGGCAGACTTCAAAAAGGATACTTCCGACAGAAACCGTACTTCGCCGTTTGCTTTCACAGGCAATAAATTTGAGTTCAGAGCGCTTGGTTCTGCCCTTAATATTGCTTGTCCCAACTATATGCTGAATACGATGGTGGCGGACGAGCTGGCACAGTTCTATAATGAACTGAAAGAAGCAGATGACCTTGACGCAGCTATCCGCGCACTGGTCAGAAGAACGCTGACGGAGCATCGTGCCATCATCTTCAACGGAGATAACTATTCTGAGGAATGGCTGGCAGAAGCCGAGAGAAGAGGTCTTTGCAACTATCGTTCTCTGCCGGAGGCAATGGCACATTATGTAGACCAGAAAAACGTTGATTTGTTTGTCCGCAACGGCATTGTGACAGAAGCGGAAATTCATGCAAGATATGAGATCGAGCTGGAGCATTACAGCAAGCAGCTTAGAATTGAAGCCCTGACCATGCTTGATATGGCGGAAAAGAATATTACCCCCGCAGTGATTGCATTTGTCAGCAAGCTGTCTGATGCGGCAATCGCAAAGAAGCAGCTTTCCGCAAAGTATTCTGTTTATGCAGAAACCTCCCTGATTGAAGAACTTTCCGAACAGCTGGAAAAGTTCGTGAAAAAGACAGCAGAGCTAAAAGATGCAGTAGCAGGAGCAGCGGAATACAAGGCTGAACCTCTGGCAGAAGCAACATATTATCGTGAGAAGGTATTTGCTCTGATGGACGAGCTGAGAGCAATTGGTGACGCTATGGAAACAAAGACGGCTGCCGCTTACTGGCCGTATCCGTCCTATGGCGATATTCTGTTTGGTGTCTGAGCCGGAAAAGATAAAAAAGGAAAGAGAAATGTTGTCGGGCTTTGTCCCGCAGAAGGGAAACACAGCCCGACAGCAGGGGAATTTTGCGGCGGACTTTCCGCAGAGAGCAAAACCTTCCGCTAACGATCAGCCGTCAAACGCTGACAGCGAAAAGGAGGAATATATATGAACAGTAATTTACAGGCTGCTGTAACACAAGCGGTTGAGCAATCGAATGCCTTTACCATCAGCATCTGGTTTCTGATTGGTGCTGCGCTGGTATTCTTTATGCAGTGCGGTTTTGCGATGGTAGAAACAGGTTTTACCAGAGCAAAAAATGCCGGTAACATTATCATGAAAAATCTCATGGATTTCTGTATCGGCACGATTATGTTTATTTTTCTCGGTTTCGGTCTGATGATGTCCGAAAACTATCTGTTCGGACTGGTCGGTGTACCGAATCTGCAGATTTTCACAGACTTTGATCATTTTCCCTGGTCGTCCTTCGTGTTCAATCTGGTGTTCTGTGCAACAGCAGCTACGATTGTATCCGGTGCGATGGCAGAACGTACAAAATTTATTTCCTATTGTATCTACAGCGGTCTGATCAGCCTTGTGGTATATCCGATTGAAGCCGGCTGGGTATGGAACAGTCAGGGCTGGCTGGTACAGCTTGGTTTTGTGGATTTTGCAGGTTCCGCCTGTATCCATACGGTCGGCGGTATCTCGGCGCTGATCGGTGCGGCAATGGTCGGCCCCCGTATCGGCAAGTATACGAAGGAAGGCAAGCCCCGTGCAATTCCCGGTCACAGTTTAACGCTCGGTGCATTGGGTGTATTCATCTTATGGTTCGGCTGGTACGGATTCAACGGTGCAGCAGCTTCCAATGTGACACAGCTGGCACAGATTTTTGCAACCACAACAGTAGCACCGGCAGCCGCTACCTGTGCAACCATGATTTACACATGGATCAAGAACGGCAAGCCCGATGTTTCAATGTCCCTCAACGGTTCTCTGGCAGGTCTGGTCGCCATTACGGCGGGCTGTCATACAGTAGATATTCTCGGTTCTCTGATTATCGGTATTGTAGCAGGTATCCTTGTTGTCATTGCGGTTGAAGTGGTTGACAGCAAGCTGAAGGTGGATGACCCTGTCGGTGCAGTTGCAGTTCATATGTGCAATGGTATCTGGGGTACGCTTGCAGTTGGTATTTTCTCGAAAGACAGCGCAACGCTCGGCCTGCTGTATGGCGGCGGTTTCTCACAGCTGGGCAAGCAGGCACTCGGACTTTTGTGCATCGGCGCTTATACGGCTGTTCTGATGACAGTTATTTTCCTTGTGCTGAAAAAAACGATCGGTCTGAGAGCTTCCAGAGAAGAAGAAGTCAAGGGTCTTGACCTTACAGAGCATGGTTTGTCCAGTTCTTACGCCGACTTTATGCCTGTACCGCAGGTATTGACCGGCAAATCCGAAGAAAAGGGTTCTGTACCGCCCGAAAAGGCAGTAGAAGTTACGCTGATGACACCGCTTGCAAAGACAGCGGACAGCGACAGACCCAAGCTCACAAACGTCAGCATTGTAACAAGACAGAGCAAGTTTACAGAGCTGAATGCGGCATTGACAGGTATCGGCATCACCGGTATGACAGTTACACAGGTTTTAGGCTGCGGTGTACAGAAAGGCAACACAGAATATTATCGTGGTGTACCGGTAGAAATGAACCTGCTGCCGAAGATTCGCATAGACATCGTTGTCAGCAAAGTACCTGTCAAGACAGTGGTAGACGCTGCTGTCAAGGCGCTGTACACGGGTCATATCGGTGACGGTAAAATATTCATCTATGATGTAGAGGATGTTGTAAAAATCAGAACTGGTGAAACGGGTTTTGATGCTTTGCAGGATTCCAAATAAACAGCTCACTCCTTATAATTTGTAAAACAAAGGCAGTACCCTACGCCACTCCTTGGGTACTGCCTTTGTTTAGTTAGTGTGTCGGGCATGACACTAATCTCGCAGGTGAAAGTCCTGTCACAGGTAGTTACCGCCAAGTGTAGCGAACCGCAAGCTGTT
>CADCQO010000079.1 GCA_902803585.1 uncultured Ruminococcus sp. | reverse complement strand
GGCAATCTTTCTGATAGCGGAGTTAGGCTTCTGCGGGGTAGCAGTCTTAACAGCCGTACAAACGCCTCTCTTCTGGGGCGAATTCTGGTTGATCGCTCTGCGCTTTTTGGAGTTCCATCCCTTCAACAGTGCGGGAGCCTTTGCTTTCTTTTCAGAAACTTCTCTTCCCTTGCGAACCAGTTGGTTAAACGTTGGCAATTCATCGCACCTCCTTGCTCAAAAAATATATGTTTACAGCCATGCCGGAGCAAAGACTGATAAACAGCAATGTTATTGAATCTGACTGTAATCTTTCCCCATTTTCTGCGAAATTATAGGAATGTTTTACAGCCAATCCCATCAAAGCAGACTACTCGCCTGCAAGACTTAATTCTATCATAAATACCTTGAATTTGTCAAGCATTTTTTCAAAAACAACGGCTGCAAACAGTGAATCAGCGGTGAGAGCGGGGGGTACACATTCTATATTCAGAAAAGCCTGACAATCATTTTTCACCTGACCGGAATCTGACAGTCATTTTTCATCTTACCGGAATCCGACAATCATTTTTGATCTGGCTGAAATCCGACAGATATTTTCCATTTTCCATCTGGCTGTCAGACAGCAAAAAATGTCCCAAAAAATACACTTTCTCTGTTGCTATGCAGGAAAGGGTTCAGTTATGCCTGTTTTTGGAGAAAATAACCTACAATCTATCGCAAACAGCTGGCAATTATTTTGTGAACTACTCCCTTTTTTACTGAATTTGTAATTTTCTTATTGCCAAATTTTCCAGTTTATGGTAATATTAGCACATCAAAAAAATCAAATGGAGGAATCACCTATGAAAAGCAAAATTAAAGTACTGATTGCAGAGGAAA
Organism: uncultured Ruminococcus sp.; assembly: GCA_902803585.1. Classification (GTDB taxonomy): domain Bacteria; phylum Bacillota; class Clostridia; order Oscillospirales; family Acutalibacteraceae; genus UBA1213. The sequence continues at coordinate 3,607 of CADCQO010000079.1, read as the reverse complement.
CTGCCGAATTCAAGACCGAATCGTCCAATCTGTTTGAAGAAAAAGGCTTTGAGGCGCAATTCTGCGAAAAGAACGGCAACCGTCTTTTGGAGAACATCAACACCTTCTGTCCGGACGTCGTTCTGATGGATATGTTTATGAGCGGCATTGACGGTGTAGGTGTCATGCGCTCTGTCAAGGAAAGCAATAGTCCCTCCAAGCCCATCTTTGTTATTATCTCCGGTTTTGACAGTGCTATGCTGGAAAAAGAAGCGCTCCGTGCCGGTGCTGCCTATTATGTTATCAAGCCCTTCCGTGCCGCTGACCTGCTCGACAGAATTTCTGAACTCATTACCTGCTACCGTGAAGAGCAGCCTGCTCAGAGCGGCAAGATTTACAGTATTGATAATGAACTGGAAATGACCATTACCAGCATTCTTCACCAGATCGGCGTTCCTGCCCATATCAAAGGATATCACTATCTTAGAAGCTCCATCATGATGTCGGTCAAACAGCCTGAGATCATCAACGCCATCACTAAAGAACTGTATCCGTCTGTTGCCGCCAAGTACAACACTACCCCCTCCCGTGTAGAACGTGCGATCCGTCACGCTATCGAGGTAGCATGGGACAGAGGAGATGTCGATGTGCTGAATTCCTATTTCGGCTATACGATCCACAACAGCAGAGGAAAGCCCACCAACAGCGAATTTGTCGCAATGATTTCTGACAAACTGCGTTTAAAAAACAAGCTTTCCGCCTGACTTCATTCGTTTGTAACTCATCACAATCATATTCCCCCTGAACAACAATAAGCGGGTCATGTTCCTTTCCGGAGCACAGACCCGCTTACTGTTTTTTATAAAAGGGAGGTGAAAGAATAAAATTACACTCTTGTCAGGCGATAGGACAGCAGACGAAGCATTCCGTTTTCTTCCGTGATCTCGTCCCATGAAGAAACAGCCTCGCCAAACACCTCGCCTTTCATGCCGGTGTCATACATCAGCTTGCCGTTTTCCATTTTCCAGGGGTGTTCTTCGAGAAGCATTGTTTTTTCATCCCAGAGCTTCAATTCGCCCGATGCCAGTGCTTCGTCCAGTTCTTCCTGCGGAATTCCTTCCGGCAGAGGCATGACCATTCTGATCAGACCATCTTCTGAGAAGATCACCTGCATGACCATCATCTGTTTAGCAGAATCTTCAAGCGTTTCATCTGCCAGAATGTCATCGACATCTGTCCAGACACGCTCGAAATTTTCGTTAAATTTCAGTACCTCTTTGATTTTCCATGTACCGATACAATCCATACTCTGCACTCCTTTATCCATCAGTCACGCCCAGGGGTTACTGCTTTCGGGAGCACGGATACCTACCAGAATAAACTGTTCCCACAAATACCATTTACCGTCCTTTGCTTTCCGGAGCAGTACCTCTCTGGGACTGTCTGCACCGCCTGAACGGATAAACAGCTTTGCATAGCCTTCGTTCTGATAGGAATAGGGATTTTCTGAAACAGTAACAGTATAAGGCTGTGAGGGCTGGTAATCATTTTGAGGCGTTGCACCGTTGAAGTAGGAACGGGGCACATAATCACTGTCTCTGAAACGGTCGGCAATAAAAGACTTTTCGTATGGTGTCAGCGGCTTGGGGCCTTTCAGAAAGTCCACCATTGCCAGACAAGTATCCTTGCTCTGCGGATAGAAGCAAAACGCCAGCACTGTGAGAGCAGCAGTATCAAACGGCGTTGCCATTGCCGCCTGCGGAAGTGCCATGAATTGCTCCAGTGTATCAGGCAGAGTCGAAAAAACGATATTGAACGAGCGATTGCCCCCCTGTCCGTTGGGGACAGCATTGACAGCACCATTTGCTGCATTTTTCAGATTATCAAAAATACCCATATTTCAACATCTCCTTACAGATTATATTGAAGCACTCAGACGGTATCATTCCTTTCGTGTACTCTTTTTATGATGACGCTGGGGAACGTAAGATACCAGCAGTTCTTCTACCTCGTGAAACAGACCCCTGCTTTTTTCGGGCAGTTCTCTGCGATTGCTGACAAGATAGCTTTCCTTATCCTCAGCAACAGCAAAACACACCGATTCTGTGGGTACGTCCGGTGCGGCTTCTTCCATTTCGGGAGAATCCGCCAGAACAGGAATACAGTGTTCCTGATAAATCTCCTTCAGGCGATCAACAGCCTCTTTTGGTACATCATAGGCCTTTTTCCTTTTGCGCAGACTGCTTTCATCTGTATCGCTGTAATACAATTTTGCTTTTTCGCCGCCTGCATAGATGAGTTTCAGACAGGTTTGTCTGTTTTCTGCACCGCCAAATCGTCTGAACTCACAGAAAAAATCCTTTCCTGTTACCAGCTCATCATCCTCGTAGCGGTAGTATTTATCACGATGATCGTACAGGAAAAAGAAAAAGGAAATTGCCGCAAAAGCGAACAGCAAGATTCCCAACAAAATAAAGGCAAAAATCGGCATATCGGACATAACGGAAAAACACCTTCCTCTCAGCAATTATGTCACATAGCATTTGCACTACGAACATCTTAACACAAAACGACAAAAAAGTAAAGCAATTTTGTGATATTGCTGGCTGTTTTCTGCCAATCGTCATAACAGATGACAGTAGAAAACAGAATGCCAACCTGTCCGCCGACCATCACACTACCTGAAACAAGTAAAATTTCAGGTAGTCTGTTTCGGGTACATTCCATAAAATAGGGTGATCAGCCCCCTGCTGACGGGCTTCTATCTGACGTAAGGACACCTGTGCATCTCTTGCGGCACTTTTCAGCATATTGCAGAATAAATCGTCCTTCATGAAATGGGAGCAGGAGCAAGTCGCCAGATATCCCCCTCTGGGCAGCAGCTTCATTGCACGGAGGTTGATTTCTTTATAGCCCCTTGCGGCACTGTTCACGGTTGCCCTCGATTTGGTAAAGGCGGGAGGGTCAAGAATGATAAAGTCAAAGCCTTCGCTTCTGGACAGTGAGGGCAGCAAATCAAACACATCTGCGGCACGGAAAGACATTTTGTCTTCAAAGCCGTTCAGTATGGCGTTATTTCTTGCCATAGCAACGGCATCTTCTGAGATATCCACCGCACATACATGGGCAGCTCCGCCCTTCACAGCATTCAGTGCAAAAGAACCGGTATGTGTAAAGCAGTCCAGCACCTTTCTGCCTTTTGCCAATTTTGATACAGCAAGACGGTTGTATTTCTGGTCAAGGAAAAAGCCTGTTTTCTGACCGTTCTCATAATCAACATGGTAGCGGATACCGTTTTCGGTAATAATGGTGGAAGTGCTTTCCGGCGGTGTGATGCCTGAAAGCGGGTAATACCCCTTGTTCTGCGTCATTCCCTCCAATTCACGGATAGCGACATCGTTACGTTCATAAATGGCCCTGATACCCTGACCGTCCTCATTCAGAATTTTATACAGCAGAGGGAAAATAATATTCTTGCGCTGTTCTATGCCAAGTGATAAAGTTTGTGTAACCAGAATATCGTTGAATTTGTCAACTGTCAGTCCAGGAAAGGTATCTGCTTCACCGAAAATCACCCGACAGCAGTTCAGGTCATCGCCCATCACCGTCTTTCGGTAATCCCACGCAT
>CADCQO010000078.1 GCA_902803585.1 uncultured Ruminococcus sp. | reverse complement strand
TGAAATGAATGATGCTCTGGACGCTGTTGTCGATATTCTCGGCGGCCAGATCAGAAAGAATAAGACAAAGCTCAGCAAGAAGATGAAAGCGGATTCTCTGGAGCAGTATTTCCTTGAAACAAAAGCGGAAGATGACGAAGCTCTGCAGGAAGATGACTACTCTGTTGTACGTACCAAGACGATTTCCGTTAAGCCGCTGAGCGTAGAAGAAGCAATTCTGCAGATGAATCTTATCGGTCATGAGTTCTTTATGTTCCTGAACAGCAGCACCAATACCGTTAACGTGGTCTATAAGCGTAAGGGCAATACTTACGGTCTGCTGGAGCCGGAATTCTGATAAAAACCGCTTTCTGTATGTAATTTTGCAGTACAACAGATAACAGCAAGCCCCTGAGAAACTTTGGCGGTTCTCAGGGGTCTTTTTCTTGCCGTTATGCTAATTTTCCGGTGCGTCTGGCAGCTTCTATTTCAAAGCCATATCCGCTGCCGTCCCATGCGTTGACGTGAAAAATGCCGTTCTCACTGAGCGACAGACTTTCCCGTCCCTCTCCGAGATAGCATTCCAGTACACCGCTGACTTTCTTTGGCGCAGGAACAAACACCTTGTTGTTCTTTTTCTTGACAAGCTGAAGCTGTTCAAAGAAATCCCGTATATCTTCGGGTCTGAAATCACGGATACCGTAGTAAACAAATACATCCACGGTGCTTTTGATGAGGCTGAAGCTCTGCATATTGCTGTAATCAACAAAAGCATCGGGCGATTTATAGAAATAGCAGGCTTCTGCAAAGTTAATTTTACTCAGTATACTGTTCATGAAGATAATTCCTCCAATGCCTTCCGTATCATGTCCTTTTCACCGATGACAGCGGCAAGCATGATAGAATACAGCCGTTCGGGGTTTTTGTGAAAGGTCTGCTTTACGGTATTGGCTTCTTTGATATCGGGTACAAAGACCGTTAGAGAGAGCAGGTCACGCAAACCGTCGGTAATACGCATATTGACCTGATAGCCGCCGCCCTTTTCCTTTATGATCGTGACGGGGTTTTCCTGTTCTACCTTTCTCTTTTTCAGCATACTTGCAGCGGCGGCAGTTGCTTTCTGACGAGTAGTCAGCGACAGGTTTTCGTTAAGCTGTGTGGCGATCATCTGTCCGTTCTGGGTGAGTGACAGCATTTTTTCGTCCTCGTCCCAATAGCATACGTTTTTGTTTTTGATGAGTTCTGCCAGCACATCGACTATTTCAAAGTAATTTGCCAGATCGTATTCCTGGAAAATTCCGATCAGATCATCTTTTGGAAAGGGCAGTCCGATATAGTCCAGCATATGGCAGATCAGAATACCGATTTCTGAACGGCTGCGCAGTCCGCCGGGTTCAGTACCTTCTGTAAAATCATCAAAATTCATGAAATGTCACCTCCAAAATTTTTGTCTTCTATGAAAAACAATTGCAATCAGTTAGCAGATAGATTACAATAGTAATGTGTGCGGAAAACGGAATGACTCACATTCTGCATATGCAGTTTCAACAAAGTAATACCATAAAAGGAGCGCATCAAACTATGTACAAGAATTATATTTTCGACCTCTACGGCACTTTAGTGGACATCAACACCAACGAATACAAGTATAGCCTTTGGAAAAATATGGCGATGATCTACACAATGGGCGGGGCGGCCTACACGCCGGCGGAACTGAAAAAAAGCTATTCCCGCCTGCTGCAGGAAGCAATCAGCAGAGTACCGTCTGACCAGTACACCACGCACCCCGAACCGCAGATTTCTTTTGTGTTTGAACGGCTCTTCACCGAAAAAGGTGTTCCCTGCGACAGTGCAGCAGCAGCGGCGATGGGGAGAACCTTCCGTGCTTTATCCATCAAGTACATCAGACTTTACGCAGGTGTACATGAATTATTCGATGCCATTCATGCACACGGCGGAAAGGCATATCTGCTCTCTAACGCACAGCGTATTTTTACCGAGCCTGAAATCCGTATGCTGGGCATTTACGACGAGTTTGAAGACGTGATGATCTCATCTGACGAGGGCTGTGCAAAGCCGGATATCCGCTTTTATCAGCGTATTCTGCAAAAGCACGGACTCAAGCCCGAAGAATCCATCATGATCGGCAACGACTATATTACCGATATTCGCGGTTCTTATGAAGCAGGAATGGATTCGCTGTATCTGCATACGAACATTTCCCCCGAAATCAAAGGGGAACTGCTGGCAAAGTATCAGATCATGAGCGGAAGCCTGACGGAAGCGGCAGCGGCACTTTTTCCCGACATGAATTGACAGCCGGTATCTGCTGTTTATTTTTGAGAATCCGACCATCTCACCGCGTATCGCAGAGAGGGTCGGAAACTCCTGCTGTGGGATTCCGGTCATCTCTTTTTGACTAATTATAGCACAATTGGCAGTGCTTTTCAACTGACTGCGGAAATTCAATTTTCACCTGACGGTACACTCCGCAAAGCATTTTTTGTTTGACCAGTGCTTTACAGGAACAATCAGAAAACCTGCTGTCCCTGAATGTCAAACACAGGGAGGCAGTGAGAGGCGGAATCTTTTTTTCGAAAATGAATTTCAGCAAACTGTTCTGTTTATGGTACAAAACGTCATTATTGTGCTGCTATGCTGCAAATAAAGCATAAAAATACTAACTGTTTTGTAGGGGATTGTGATACAATAGAAATCATAATATTGAAATAAAGGAGATGTGAAACTGTGTATATTATTATAGTCGGCTGCGGAAAAATCGGCGGAACGATTCTGGCTGACTTAGTGCAGGAAGGTCACAATGTAGTAGCAGTGGATAATGACAGTGCCGTGATCGGAGAACTCAATAACATTTATGATGTTATGACGGTGTGCGGCAACGGAACGGACTGCAATACTCTGAAAGAAGCGGGTGTAGAACGGGCGGAACTGTTTATTGCGGCTACTTCGTCCGATGAACTGAATATGCTGAGCTGTTTTATTGCCAAAAAGATGGGTGCACAAAATACAATTGCCCGCATACGCAACCCGGAATACAACGCCGAAAGTCTTGGTTTTCTGAAACAGCAGCTGGACTTGTCTATGGCAATCAACCCCGATATGCTGGCAGCAAAGGAAATGTTCAATATCCTGAAGCTGCCCTCAGCCGTCAAGATTGAAACGTTTTCGGCACGGAATTTTGAGATCATCGAGCTGATTCTGCGGGAAGGTTCACCGCTGACAGGCGTAAAGCTGATGGATCTGCGCAGCAAATACAAGGCGAAGTTCCTGATCTGTGTCGTCAGACGCGGGGAAGAAGTCTATATTCCCGATGGTAATTTCATTTTGCAGCCGGGCGATAAAATCGGTCTGACAGCAGAATCTTCAGAAATCCAGAAATTCATGCGGGCTGTCGGCATTGACAAAAAGCAGGCAAAGAACGTCCTGATTCTGGGCGGCGGTCGTACCGCATTCTATCTGGCTAAAATGCTCACGATGTCGGGTAACGGCGTCAAAATCATAGAGATTGACCCCGCAAAATGCGACAGTCTTTCTGAAGCACTGCCAAAAGCGGTCATTATCAATGGAGATGGCGCACAGCAGGAACTGCTTTTAGAGGAAGGGCTGGACTCGGTCGATGCCTTTGTATCCCTGACAGGCATGGACGAGGAAAATATTCTGATTTCTATCTTTGCCTCTACTCATAACGTGCCGACTGTCATCACAAAGATCAACCGCAACGAGTTGGGCGGCATGGCGGCAAAGCTGGGACTGGATTGTGTGATTTCACCAAAGGAAATCATGTCTGACGTGCTGGTGCAGTATGCCAGAGCGCTGGAAAATTCAAGGGGCAGTAATGTGGAAACACTTTATAATATCATGGACGGCAAAGCGGAAGTACTGGAGTTCAATGTACGGTCTGATTTCAGGAATGAAGGCGTACCGATCAAAGACCTGCGCCTGCGTTCCGGTATTCTGATTGCGGGCATTGTTCGTGACAGAAAGCCGATCATTCCCAGCGGCACAGATGTGATTCTGAGAAAAGACAAGGTTATTATCCTGACACGGAACCAGCGTCTTAATGACTTGAATGATATTTTCAAATAAATGCTAAGGAAAGGTATGTACCATGAACCGCAGAATGATTTTTTATATGGTCGGCAATATTATCCTGCTTGAAGCAGC
>CADCQO010000077.1 GCA_902803585.1 uncultured Ruminococcus sp. | reverse complement strand
TCTTTGTCAGAGTTTTTGGTTACGTTCCATGCCGCGTTAGACGCATTTGTTGTTACGCTTCCGGGAACGTAATGATCGACACCGTAACGGATAAATCCCATTTCGGACGTACCCACCCATGTAACGATATCGTTCTGATTGATGATATTGTGGATACAGCTGTAATTATTGCCGCTGACCTTTTCGCTTTCAACACCGCCTTTTGGTGCTTCCAGCGGATAAGCAAAAGTATGAGTACCGTTATTATCATAAGTATCAACGATCCTCTTTGCGGTCAGATTTGAGGTGGCTCCTGCGCGGGAGTAACCGGCGATCCAGAACTTTGTTTTTTCACTCTTGCCGTCGATGCCTTTTCGGTCAAGGTAAGACTTCAGCTCCGCAAATACCTGACCCGCCGCAGAAGACCAGCCTTGTGCCTCTCCCGAAGTTCCCAGCGTCATGTTGGAAACCCACTCAGCCTCATATCCCATACCGCGTACACCGATAATGACCAGTTGATTGCCTTCCGGAAGTTCCTTGCTTGCAATACCAACACCGATGGAATCCGGACAGGGCTTGACTAAATTGAAGTCATTGACGAAAATATCCTCGTCCTTACAGCCGATATCGCTCATCAGTTGACGGAAGTTGTTGGATTTATCAAGATAGCTTTCCGCATTTTTGGTTCCGCCGATATTTGAATAGCCTGCAGCGGAGGCAAGGCAGAAAGACATGGTTGCAAGATGCTCGTTATACTGATTGGTATCGTCCATGAAATATCCGTCTGAATAGTAGAAAATTCCTTCCAGATCAGCTGAGGTATCATCAAACGCAGGGTACTCAAAAACTCCCCGGAGCAGTTCATAATTGGTACCGCCGACCGTATAACCGCCCGTTACAGACTGTGTGCGCCTGCCGCTGTCGGGAATGAAAATATCTATCGTTCTTTCAGGCTTGACACCGTTCATAATCTCAAGATGACGATCTTCGGAATGCCACCCGATATGCCTGCCAGTATCGTTGTCATTTGCATTGTCATACGAAAAGTATGATTCGTTGAAGGTACCCTTAACAGAGATCCTGTCCCTGTGAGAAGAGCTTATTCTGACATGAATATCCGAACCGGCTGAAACAGACGGATTGATCAATGCCGTAGTGGGAATGGCACCCCATCCGGCAAGATACAAATTGTCGCAATTGTGACTTGTGGAATGGTTTTGACGGACGATCATCAATCCGCTGATATTAAGATTGCAGGTACTGCAAACATACACTCCGCCGCCCGCACCACCTGTATCTCTTGCGCTGTTACCGTAGATGGTACAGTTTTGTATCGTAATATCACTATTATCAATTTTGACACCGCCGCCCAGCTTATCTGCGCAGTTCTGGGCGATATTGCAGTTTTTGATATTTGTGTTTTTATTGCAGACATAGATACCGCCGCCGTTGCCGTCTTTGTCAGCCTCGTTGAAACAGAAATTGATTCCGTTGACGATGCACTTGATGTTACGGAGATAAAGACCTCCTCCGCCTCCGTTTGAATTGCTGTCAATGATATAGTTGTGGGAAACGGTGCTGCCCAAACTTTCATCGTCCCAATTGTCGATTTCTTCAGGATTCTTTTGCTGTACGGCATCGCCTTCCAACCGGAAATATTCATCGTCCGCATAAATGCCGCCGCCGTTCTTACGGGAAATGTTATAATCAATATGGCTCTGTACCATCTTGATGGAACAGCGTGTGTTATTGACATATATACCGCCGCCGTAGTTATACGCATAGTTATAGCTGATGGTGCTGTGATCCATATACAGCCTGCAATTTTTCCCTGCCATCATAACACCGCCGCCGTAGCCGTCAAGAAATACCGTTTGTTCGGAACGGCACCCCGCCACGGTGGTGTAGTACAGGTTGACTCTGGATTTCTCTTTCATGTGGATACCGCCGGCACCGTTGGAACTGTTGCCGCCGTGAATGGCGCCGCCCTTAAAGAAAATCTGCTTATAATTCAAAGCATTGTTTTCGATGAGATAAGCATGCAGGATATGAGCAGCATCACATCTCTGTGCAGGGTTCTCTTTTGTCCCGCCGTAAACGGAAAGCACAGCATTTTCCCCGACGTTGATAACCTCGCCGTTATTTTGCCAGTCGGTCATTCCTTTGCCTCGCGAGATAATGTAGCCGTTGAGTTCTACTGTCACGTTATGATAGTCACGAATGCTTCTGCAGCCATTACTGACCCAGTCATCCAAAAGACCAAAGGTGGCATTATTCTGCTCTGCCTTATTCCATGCCTCCCAGACATTGCTGAAATATTCAACATGGCCATTTTCGTCCTTGTAGTAAGCAGCAGCATCTGCAGCGGACACTTTGAATGGTACAAGTGAGAACACGCTTATCACCATCATAACCGAAAGCAGTATGCTGACGGGTTTTTTGAGTATTCCCATGATTTTTCCTCCTTTTTTAATTTTTACTCGAAACCTGACAGAAACATTTCATATTCCTGATTGTGACATACTCCCGCCGCCTACGCTGACACTCAGAGGCGGGAACTTCTTGCTCAAGCACATTAAAAGCATCTTATCCAGTATGAGTATCAATTTATTCTTTATACTTTCATTATAACAGAGCCTCTGATGAGATTCAAGATTGAATTGATGAATAACACAATAGTCCTCCAAGATATCCGGAGTTTGAATTTCCGATGGTCACCTGAAACGAAAATTCTGCCCTAATCACCCCCACAGGATTCTTATACTGTGCTGCCTGTCATGTGCCAATCATCTCTTTTTGTGTGGCGCTATTGACATCTTTTTCCGGATAAGGTAAAATGGTGGTGTGAACATCAAATCATCCCTTTGCTGATGAGTCTGTATGTCAAAAGGAGGAACTACAATGAAAAAAAGTTTGAAAAAAAGTCTGTGCCGCATCGGGGCAGTGATGGCTTCTGCAACTGTATTGCTGGGCGGAGGTATGATGATGCGTACACCAGTACTGCCGGACGTGAGCCTGACAGCCTATGCCGCCACATCAGGTGATTTTGAGTATGAATTGCTGGACGATGGTACAGTAACAATCACTAAATATAACGGAACCGGCGGAGATGTCAAGATTCCTGCAGAGATTGACGGCAAAAGCGTAACGATGATTGGCAATGCGTGTTTCTGGGAATGTAACGATATGACAACCATTACAATTCCTGAAAGTGTTACCATCATCGGAGAAAGTGCATTTTATTCTTGTGATCAACTCAATAATGTTGTAATTCCTGATACTGTAAAAACCTTGCAAGCCAGCGCATTTCGTGACTGTAACGGCCTGACTTCTATCACACTCGGCAGCGGTCTGACAGAAATAGAACACGAAACATTCTACGGTTGTCAGAACTTACCTTCTATCACTATTCCCAACAACGTTACCAAAATCGGCGGACAGGCATTTCAGGGATGCCACAATCTGACTTCTGTTGTGTTGCCGGATAGTATTACCACCATCGAAGGTCTGACATTCCTTGACTGCATGAGCCTCGCTTCCATTAACATTCCCAACAGCGTTACCACAATTGCGAACAGGGCATTCAACAAATGCCAGAGCCTGAAATCTGTTGTGATTCCTGGCAGCGTTACCTTCATTGACAGTTATGCGTTCTCTGAATGCACCGGTCTTACTTCTGTTGTAGTGGGAAACAATGTTGCCCGTATCTGGGATTACGCTTTCAGCAAATGTACAAATCTGACTGACCTGACACTGGGCACCGGTCTTGAAGAGTTAGCGGCTGTTCCGTTTGACCAATGCGAAAATCTCAAAACAGTAACTTATTATGGTACACCTGAAAGTTTCCAGAAAATCCGCATGAACGACACAGAAAGAGATTTACTGACACCCCTGCTTCAGTATAAGGAACCGGCAGAAACCTCTGCTGTTTCAGAATCAACCGTATCTGAGCAGGAACCCAGCACCGTTGTTGATGCAGGCAGTCAGGCAAACAGCAGTGTTTCCAGTACTGCATCAGCTGCTGAACGCCAATCTTCCAACCTCGGTTTGATTCTCGGTATCGTCATTGGTGTCCTCGTGCTGGTAATCGTAATCCTTGTGCTGGTTCTGGTACTGAAATAGAAGAAATAAACAGTTTTTATCGCCGCTCCCGAAGTTGTTTCGGGGGCGTTTTTTCTGAAATCATGCTCCTGAAAATCAATGTCCCCGCTGCATCAGAACAAAATGCAGCGGGGGCGTTGATTTTTTCAGGAAACGACAACTGCGTCAGTCATGCAGAAGCCGTGCAGAACCGTTCGTATCGGAAGCAAAAGCAAGATCATTTTTGGGGCTGTGTTTTGCGAAATACAGTGCTTTCAGAGCTGCTGAATACAGTTCATCATAGGTACTGCCGTCAGAAGGAAACAGGCTGATGCCAATTTTGCCGAATACCGTAATTTCTCCTGTGCCAGACTGGTAAGTATTGCTGATAACACGGCAAATCTGCTCAGCTTTTTTCTGCACCTTATCACGCACAGACATTCCCTTGATGAGTACAACAAAACGGCTTCCGCTGCTGCGGCCGATAATATCAGAGTCACGGAACAATTCCCGCACATTGTGCGCCGTTTCCTTCAGCACAGCATTGGCGAAGACCGTTCCCAGATCACGTTCCAGCACTTCAAAACCGCAGATCTCTGCGATGAGGAAAGCATGGTCAGATGAAGCGCCTTCTTCATAAAGATAGCTCTTTATCTTGTTTTCCGCAGCGTGTTTGTTGTAAAGATTCGTGATAAAGTCTGTTTTATCCTTGCGCTGCTCATCGACAGCATCTCCGCGGCTGTCTGTGATATCGGTAAACACCGCCATAACCCTTACGGGAATTTCCGTCGCGTTCCGTATGGTGACAAAATGCACACGGTTCCAACGGTAATCATCATCAATACGGCTGTATATCCTTACAAACGCCTCTGACTCCAGCGCTTCGGAACGGGCAGCGTTCATTCTTTCCATCAGCTTTTTCTTGTCATCCGGATGGATCATGGGGCTTTCGGAAAGCAAGCGGAAGAAATCCTCCGCCACAGGCTGATAACCGTAAAGCGATTCAAAAGAACCGGACAGCTTGATAGTGTCAAAACGCGGCGACCACTCCAGAATAAAGGAACGTGTCTGCTCCAGAATCTCTTCATACATCTTTTCATTCAGTACCAGTGCTGTCGGCTCATGACTGAGGGCACGATATTCATGCACAACAGAGGATGCCTTCATCTGGCGCCTGAAATCCTCCATCGAGATGACCTCGTCCGTATGATAGCCGAAGGAAGGTGTAAACTGTTCTTTCAGCAAATCCTTCAGGGCTGTTTCCATACCGCTCGGAAGAACACAGACAGCACCCGACTTATCAAAGCAGCGCATCAGCATTACCAGCAATTCCTGTGTATAAACGCCGTCTTCTACGGCCTGTATCAATTCCCGTGCAAAGTCGATACGGTCAAACAGACCCGCAGCCAGACAGTTGATATGAATGCTTTTTACTCCGACATGATAAATACCTACACGGAAGCCAAAGCCTTTAAGGTGTCCGACCAAATCAGTAAGCGCCGACAAACTGAGCTGTTCTACTGTTTCATGTGACAGCATCAGGCAGATATGACGGCAGTTAACAGGATATTTAGACAGCATTTCCTCCATTGCCGCCACTACTGTATCGGTATTATCTCCATCAAATGCCATGTTCATCGACACAGCGGGCAATGCTGCATTTTCTTGTTCCAGACCGTGAACGGCGGCAATCAGCTTTCTGATACGGTTAAGACATAATGCTGTTGTCCGCTCGTTCAGTGTTTCTTCTGTGAAGGGATTTTCTCCGTTGGTGAGTCTCTGCACCATCTCAGCGTTCAGACCTATCATATCATAGGAAAGAATATATCCGCCTGCCGAAGCTGCTACCGGAATGAAAAATTCCTCCATGCCCGCCGGTTCAATCTCACTGCGTTCCTGCACCATAAGAGAAGTATGGAATGGCTTAATTGCCATGTTTTCTTCCATATTGCTGTTATAGTAGAGGTACATCTTCTTTCCGTTGAGCTTGGCTGTTTTTACTGCTTTAGCAGCATGAGCGAACAGTTCATCAAAACTGGTGCCGTCATTCGGATAAAGTGAGATACCCACAGAAGCGGAAATATCCGGTGTACGCTCCCCGTCAAAAAGATAACTTTTGTGAATACAGCGGAAAATATCCCTGATAATCTCACTGCGCTGTTCTCTGTCGGGGCAGTCGTTGATAAAGATAACAAAATTGTCGTCCTCAATACGTCCGATAATATTGCTGCCGGATACATGGTAGCGCAAAAGGTTGGCGATATCACACAGAATATCGTTGCCGAAACGGTACCCCGCCAGAC
>CADCQO010000076.1 GCA_902803585.1 uncultured Ruminococcus sp. | reverse complement strand
GGACTTAATTGAACCGAAATAATGATCTTCCAGTTCCTGACCCTTGGGAGCTTTTGCTCCGAACAGCGTTCTACCCGTCAATTTAAGGTCTTCACGGCGGTCATACATTTCTTTATCAATCAGGAAATATTCCTGCTCCGGACCGACAGTTGTAAATACTCTCCTGACATTTTCCTTACCCAAAAGATGCAGTATTTTGACAGCCTCGCTGTTAAGACGTTCCATCGAACGCAGGAGCGGTGTTTTTTTATCGAGAACTTCTCCCGTATAAGAGCAGAATGCGGTGGGAATATATAGTGAACCGTCACTGATAAAAGCAGGTGAAGTAGGATCCCATGTTGTATAGCCTCTTGCTTCAAATGTAGCACGAATACCGCCGCTCGGGAATGACGATGCGTCAGGTTCACCTTTGATAAGCTCTTTGCCGGAAAATTCCATGATAACCTGTCCGTCCTCAGCAGGAGAAATGAAGCTGTCGTGCTTCTCGGCGGTGACACCTGTCATCGGCTGGAACCAGTGTGTATAATGTGTACAGCCCATCTCTACTGCCCAATCCTTCATGGCGTTGGCAACGGCATTTGCTACGCTGATGTCGAGCGGTTCACCGTTCTTGATAGTCTTTTTCAATGCCTTATAGGTAATCAGCGGCAGACGTTCCTGCATTTTGCGGTCATTAAACACCATGCTGCCAAACATTTCCGGTACATTTTTCATAACAATCTCTCCTGTCATTCCTTAAAATAATGTTGATAATGCTGCAAAACAGAAAGGCGCTGTAAGCTTCATTGCTCACAACGCCTTTGTTGTTCGATGATTGCAGTATACACCCTTGTTAAAGATTTGTCAATAGGGTTTTGCAATTTTTTTTTCAAATCTTGCACGTTGCTTAAAATTTATGTAAAAAAATGGTTGGTATTTTCTTAAAATGAATAATCTTGTTCTAAATATGCAATTTCATGTTGACATTCCTGCATAATCGTCCTATAATAAGCCATGTACTCACCATTCAGAGGTTCCCATTGACAAAAGGAAAGGAAGATATGTATGCAGCCTGTTACGAATAGCTTATATGATGCATCATTTGAACATGACAACTGCGGTATCGGAGCAGTCGTTAATATTAAGGGTCAACCCTCTCATCAAATTGTTTCCGATGCCCTTACCATTGTAGAAACACTGGAACACCGTGCCGGAAAAGATGCCGAAGGAAAAACCGGAGACGGTGTCGGCATTCTGCTCCAGATTTCTCATTCCTTCTTTAAAAAGGAAGCACAAAAGCTGAATATCCCCCTTCGCTCCGAAAGAGATTATGCTGTGGGTATGTTCTTCTTTCCGCAGAACGAAATGAGAAGAAATCAGGCAAAAAAGATGTTTGAAATCATCGCAGAGAAAGAGGGACTGGATGTTCTGGGCTGGAGAGAAGTCCCTTCTCAGCCTGACGTACTGGGTGCAAGGGCATTAGAATGTATGCCCAATATCCAGCAGTGCTTCATTGACCGCCCTGAGGGTGTCAAAAAAGGCATTGACTTTGACCGTAAATTATATGTTGCCCGCCGTTTCTTTGAGCAGAGCAGCGAAGATACCTATGTTGTATCCCTGTCCAGCCGTACCATCGTATATAAAGGAATGTTTCTTGTGGGCGACCTCAGACGCTTCTTTCTGGATTTGCAGGACGAAGATTATGCTTCAGCAATTGCGGTTGTACATTCCCGTTTCTCTACCAATACATTTCCGAGCTGGCAGAAAGCACACCCGAACCGCATGATCGTTCATAACGGTGAAATCAATACCATACGGGGCAACGCCGACAAAATGCTTGCACGAGAGGAAACAATGGGTTCTGAACCGCTGATGGGCGACCTTGACAAGGTTATTCCCGTTGTCAATACTGAAGGCTCCGACTCCGCTATGCTGGACAATACACTCGAATTTCTGGTGATGAGCGGTATGGATCTGCCGCTGGCGGTCATGATTACCATTCCGGAACCATGGGACAACAACCACGCCATGAGCCAGAAAAAGCGTGACTTCTACCAATATTATGCTACTATGATGGAACCCTGGGACGGCCCTGCTTCTATCGTATTCTCAGACGGCGACATTATGGGTGCTGTACTGGACAGGAACGGTCTGCGTCCCTCACGCTACTATATTACAGATGACGATAACCTGATACTTTCCTCCGAAGTAGGCGCTCTGCCCGTACCGGCGGAAAAAATCATCAGAAAGGAACGTCTGCATCCCGGCAAAATGCTGTTGGTAGATACCGTTCAGGGCAGACTGATCGACGATGATGAAATAAAGGAATACTACGCGTCCCGACAGCCCTACGGCGAGTGGCTGGACGCTAACCTCATTC
>CADCQO010000075.1 GCA_902803585.1 uncultured Ruminococcus sp. | reverse complement strand
TTCGGGGACTGCACCTGATTATAGAAAACCATGTAGCGGTCATCTGAGAGCTTGCCCGAAGCATCTACGCCGAAACAGCAGTAGTCATAAACTGCATTGCCGGTGATCTGCATTTCAACCGTTATTTCCTGATTGATGTTGGCATATTTTTCGAGTTTATCTCTGAACCCACGCTGAATATTCATAAGATCTTCCTCCAAAAAGATGATTTTTGTTGGCTTGTATTTCCATCGCATCGTTTGTTGAATCACATTACATTTTACCACTGACTGGCGAAAAACGCAATAGTTTTTTGCGGTCGGAGAATGTTTTTGTGACATCTGACCAAAATGTACTGTCCAAAATCCGGCGGAAGTCACTTGATGTTTTGTGATTTTACAATATAGGTGAAAGTTATTGCGTTGCTTGCCGGACTTGTCGGTGCTATAATGAAGCAGGAATGTCGAGTTTTGTCGAAAGACTTTTGTGAGGAGTGAGGACATCGTGCGGTTTTACCGGAAATGTGCGGCTTTTTTGGTGGTTTTGACAGTACTTTTATGCGGTATAGTTGTGCCGTCCTATTTCTATGGGGCTGTTCCGGTAAATGATACGCTGTTTTCTGACAATAGCGGTCACTTTTATGTATGGGAGCAGAAAGGGGACTGCTGTACGATTTATCAGGCAAAGAATAACACTATGATAAAATCCGGTCCATCGGAAACGATGACGGTTTCGGAAGTGCTGTGCAGTGAAGACAGAATTTTTCTGCTCGTTCCGTTTGCACAGACACTGGGGCTTTATATGTGGGCGGAACAGCCTGATAAGGCAGTATTTGTGGACGGTGTTATCCCGAAAAAGGGCTGCAGTGCGGTAACAGGAAATATTTTTTATGTGGTTGATGAACGAAACAGCAGTGTTATCAGGGTCTATGAAGAATTGTGTGTTTTCAGCTGTGAAGTTGCATCTCCTGAACCGGTTATCTGTCTTTTTACAGATGAGCAGTGCACAGAAGTTTATGCACTGACGAAAAAAGGGATTTTTTCCCCGTCAAGCGGCAAACTGCTTTCCTGTGATGTTCCCTCAGAACCATTTGTGATGAATGACGGAGTCTGCTGTGATGCGGACGGAGCGGTCTATGCCTTTGATATACAAAACGGTTTTGTACAGACAGCGGTTATGGGCAGTACGCCGTTATGCTATTCGGAGGGATATTTTTACACATACAGCGGGAATGTTGTTTATCAGCTTGATGAAACCGGCACACGGACAGGACATTATGTAACGTCAGGACAGCAGATTTCTGCGATAACAGCAAGCGGGGGACAAATAGCGGTTTTGTGCGGTTCGCACTGTATGGTTTTCAGAAAGGGCGATTTTCAGCCGGAAGAACCTTCTGAGGAAAGCAGTACCGCAGAGCCGGCTGTTTCTTACGAAGAGAGTCTTTCCGAAAGCAGTGTCCGTCATCAGGTGTCGGAAGTGTCAGAAAGCAGTCAGAAAAGACAGGAATCGAAAGTATCGCAGAGCAGTGTACAGCGCCAGACATCAAAGGCAGCAGAAAACAGCGGGCAAAGACAGGAACCGAAAGTGTCGCAGAGCAGTGCCCGCCGGCAGATATCGCAAACGGACGGTGTAACAAGTACGGCGCATGAACCGGAAAGGGCCGCAGAGGCGTCAGGACAAATTACCAGTGACATCTACACATTTGATGGTGAGTTTCTGACCAATATTCCTGCTGGTACAACGATTGCCGTGCTGAAAAAACATCTGACATATGAAGGTTATGAACTGGTTATCTGCAATCATCATGACAAGATTACCTCAAGCGGGACGGTCGGAACGGGTTTTCGGCTGATATTCACATCGGGCGGTGAAATCGTCAGGGAATACAAGACTGTAATCATGGGAGATGTTACCGGAGAAGGCAGCCGGAATACGCTTGATATCAGGCAGCTGGCAAAGGTGCTCATCGGTGAAGCTGAACTGGATACCTGTCAGCTGACAGCGGCAGACATTAACCGTAACGGGTGGGTCGATCTGAAGGATTTGTATTATCTCCAGAAAGCCTATTACGGTGATAATGGTGCAATCCCGCCGGAAGCCTTTCTGACAGATGCGTCATGAATACAACGATGTTGTTATAATTTACAAATTATAGTTTGAAATTATGGTCAATAAGACGATGACCGCTGTGAAATTATGGGTAATGTGAACGATGATACCCAGAATATTTGTGCGATATGCTTTATAAAATGGCATTTGTCTGTGAAAACCGTCCTTTCCGGCGGAACAAAACGGACAGATGCTGTATTGTTCCGTTTGCAAAATACCGCAAAACGTGCTATGATGAGTGTGTATAGCGAGCTTTTGCGGTTGTTTCTGACAGCGGCGGAAGCAGCATATCTATTATTTTAGGAGTGTGATGGAAATGAAAAACCAGACAAGTTCTGCAAAGCGCAGACATGGTAAAGGTGCCGTTTGTCTTTCTCTTACGGCTGCTTTAGCAGTTTCCGCATTTGCAGGCATGAGTGCAGTGTCTATGACAGCAAGCGCAGCCCCTTCAGAAGATTACGGTCTGACAGATAACATTCAGGACGGCGTAATTCTCCATTGCTTTGACTGGAAGTATACTGATATTACAGCTTCACTTCCGGATATTGCAAAGGCAGGCTTCTCTGCAGTACAGACTTCTCCCGTACAGCCCGCTGCCAGCACAGGCCCCTGGTACTGGCTTTATCAGCCGCTGTCCTTTACAGTAGCGGAGAACGGCGACCTTGGTACCCGCGAGGAACTGAAAGAACTTTGTGAAAAGGCTGAAGAATATGGCATTAAGGTTGTTGTAGACGTTGTAGCCAACCATCTGGCAGGCAGCCATAAGAATATCCAGTCTGATCTGGTTCCTGAGAAGTATTGGCATAATTACGGCGAGATTACAGACTATCAGGATCGTTATCAGGTAACACACGGTGATCTGGGTATGCCTGACCTGAACTCTGAAGATGCTTATGTTCAGCAGGTAGTAGCGAATTACGTCAACGAGCTGAAAGAACTGGGCGTTGACGGTATCCGCTGGGACGCTGCAAAGCACATCGGTCTGCCGAGTGAGGGCTGTGACTTCTGGAAAACTGTCACAGACAACGATCTGTATCATTACGGTGAAATTCTGGACGGTACAGGCGGTGATGATGCAAAGCTCATGAAGGAGTACACCGACTATATTTCCGTTACAGATAATGTCTATTCCAATGCGCTGGTGTCTTCCTTCAAAAACGGCAAAGCTCCTCAGGCAACCGGCAACTGGACAGAAGACGGTGTCAGTGCCGGAAAGCTGATTTACTGGGGTGAGAGCCACGATACATATGCCAACGGCGAGGGTGCCGGTACAAACAAGTATTCCCAGAATGTTATCGACAGAGCTTATGCCGTAGCAGCAGCAAAGGGCGATGCTTCTGCATTGTACCTTTCTCGTCCGTTTGCAGCAGCAAAGGATAGTATCCGTATCGGCGTAAAGGGCAGTATGCACTTCACCAGCGCTGAAATAGCAGCTGTTAACCACTTCCACAATGCAATGAACGGCAAGGCAGAGGCCTATGCTGTTACCAGCAACAACTCCGTAGTAACCCGTCAGAACGGCGGTGCTGTTATCGTCTGCGGTAAAGACAGCGGTGCTGTTTCCGTAGAAAATGCCGGCGGTTATGTTCCCGCAGGTACTTACTATGATGAAATAACAGGCAATGAGTTTGTTGTAACCGAAAGCACCATCAGCGGTACAGTAGGCGAGAGCGGTATTGCGGTTGTTTACAATTCTGCTTTCCTGAGCAAGGTGTTCGCTGAACCTTACAGCGGTACAGAATTTTCCGGTTCTCTCGATGTAACACTCCATGCAGTTGCTGCTGAGAAAGCATCTTACAAAGTAACCGCAGCTGACAACGATAAGATCTATGAATCCGGTGAATTCACTGATGGTCAGGTCGTCAATATCGGCAGCGACATCCAAGGTCCGGCAGATGTGATCCTTCAGCTGACAGCTTCCGGCAGCGATGGACAGACCATTTCTGCTGAGTATACCTACAAAAAGCTCGCTGACAGAGTAATGCCCGCAATAGAGGCCGGCGGTATCGTATTCGATAACAGCAAGGCACAGTGGGATACTGTCAATGTCTATGTTTATGATGAAAGTGTTGCACCCACCGTTACCAATGGCGAGTGGCCGGGCGTTGTGATGACTGACGGCGGCGATGATTATTATACCTATCAGCTGCCTGAGCAGTTTGCTTCCTGCCAGCATATTATGATTATCTTCAATAACGGCAAGGGTGACCAGATCCCAGGCGCAATGCAGGACGGCATGACAATGGGCTATACCGACAAGAAGTTCTATGACGGCACAAAGTGGACAAACTATCCTGAGTCCAAGCCCGATCCGGATCCTTCAACCGATCCCTCTACTGATCCTTCAACCGATCCCTCTACCGATCCTTCCACAGACCCCAGCACAGATCCTTCTTCTCAGCCGAGCTCCGAACCGTCTTCTGCTCCGTCTTCTCAGCCCGCATCTTCCACACCTGTTTCTCAGCAGAGCCAGACCTCTGTTGTTACTCCCAGCGGCAATGTAAAGACAGCAGATACCTCTTCTCCCGCCGTATTCGTGCTGATTCTTGTCAGCTCTGCGGCTGCAGTCGGCTTTGTTGTAACAACCCGCAAAAAGCGCGAGGATTAAGCGTCTTTTCGTGACGTTATCCTGAAATAACCTGAATTCAGGACGGTGCAGTTTTACCGCTGCATCGTCTTTTTTCAGGTTTTTTATGCCGAATTTATACAAATTGTATCAAATGATTCCGGAAATTATCATAATATACAATTTGTATATTTTTTTTCTGAAAAACTCCTTGACATCTTTTTGCAGCAGTGCTATAATAACGAAGTCGTCAGAGATGACAGACAGTTGAATATGCAGTTGGTGTTGATGACGTTGAGGGTCCACCCGTTCCCATGCCGAACACGGAAGTTAAGCTCAATGGTGCCGAAGATACTTGATTGGT
>CADCQO010000074.1 GCA_902803585.1 uncultured Ruminococcus sp. | reverse complement strand
CATGCAGACGGCGGCGGATCTGTTCGCCCGTAGGAACGGGGATTTCCGCAATACCGCATTTCAGCGCATGGACAATTTCTTTCAGCGTCAGCACCTGACGGCGGCCGGAGCAGATGGTAATGGAAGTGCCTGCTTTTCCGACACGTCCTGTTCTGCCGATACGGTGAACATAATACTCGTTGTTCTGGGGAATGTCGTAATTGAACACAAACTGCACGTCGTTCACGTCAATACCCCTCGCCGCCACGTCAGTAGCTACTAAAACAGACGTTGAACCGCAGCGGAAGCGTTCCATAACGGTGTTCCGCTGGGACTGTTTCAGGTCGCCGTGCAGAGCGTCCGCCCGAAAGCCGCTTTTCTGGAGGCTCTCGGTGAGTTCGTCCGCCATTTTTTTGGTGTTGACGAATACCATCGCCAAAGACGGGTCATAATAGTACAATAACAGCTTGAGGGCATCTGCTTTTCTGCCCATCGGCACATCAACATACTGCTGTACGATGTTGTCGAGGGTAATATTCTTACGGCTGACCTGCACCATCTGCGGGTCTTTCTGGAATTCGCTGGTGATCGCCAGAATAGATGGGGGCATGGTAGCGGAAAACAGAGCTGTCTGGCGGTTTTCGGGCGTTTCGCGGAGAATGGTTTCCATATCCTCCTTGAAGCCCATACTGAGCATTTCGTCGGCTTCATCAAGCACAACCAGCCTGACATTGTTCAGACGGAGTGTTTTCCTTCTCATGTGGTCCATGATTCTGCCGGGCGTACCGATCACGATGTTGGCACGTTTCAGGCGGGTGATCTGCTGTTCCATTGAAGCACCGCCGTAGACCTCAGCCGGACGGATACCGCTGATATACTTTGTCAGCTTGCGGATTTCCTCGCCGCACTGGAGTGCCAGTTCTCTTGTGGGACACATAATAAGCACCTGCACGGTCGGGCGGTCTTCACGGACATCAATTTTTTCGATGGCAGGAATCGCAAACGCCATTGTTTTTCCTGTACCCGTCTGTGAACGTCCGATAATATCCGCGCCGCTTTGCATGAGCGGAATGGCCTGTGCCTGAATTTCTGTCGGCTGTTCAAAGTCCATGTCCTCCAGTGCCTTGAGGATACGGCTGTCATCTATCATCTCGCTGAATTCCGTTATTCTGTTTTGTTCTTCCATCAATTTCCGTTACTGAAAACTTATAAAAAGCTATAAAAACAGCTTTTGTATTTCATTCCTTGTTCCTCGTGTCCATTTCCGGCAGTCAATCTGCTTATGTCTGATAAGGCGTACATATCAGCGGTACTTGTCTGAACTGTGCCGTTGATTCATCATATGTCATGACGAATATTTGCCGGTCTGCGGGTTATTCTTAAAAGCTGTTTTTGACTTTTTATCAATATTGCGTGTTTTACAGTAATACTCCTTTCTTATTCTGCGCTGCAATCTGCGCTGTTCCTTTTTCCTTTTGCGGACAGTCTGCGTCCGTCTGATACCTTATAGGCTTTTGTCACTTGATGAAATCCTCTCTTCTTTCTCTTTTAGTCTTTTATCCTTCTTATACCGATAATGCTCTCATTCTAACAGATAACCTCATAATTGTCAAATCGCGCAGAGGGGCAGTCATCAGGCGGACGGTACGGCGGGGGCAGGCTCCGGCTTCTGACCTGTGTTTTTTCCATATACTACCTGTATGCGTGTGAAAGTGAGAAAACACAATATATAGTAGCTAAACGGAAAAACAAAGAAAAACTTCCACAGTAAAACATGGAACGGATATAATTTTTTGTCAAACTATACGATATTTTTAATTCCTACCCTCAGCGGTTGACAAAAAAACGATTCCGCTATATAGTAAAATTACGAAAGCTCATTCAAGGACGGCACAAAGAAAACAGGATTCACACCGCACGTTCCGCTCTGAAATGTACCCGCACGGCTGTCCTTACTGGAAAAATGAATATTTTTGATGAGGAGGAATCGCATTGATGAACAAGAACTATGCAGAGGCTTGGGAAGGTTTTGAGGGCCGTATCTGGAAGCTCGAAATCAATGTCAGGGATTTTATTCAGAAAAACTACCGCCCGTATGACGGCGATGAGTCCTTTTTGGCAGGGCCTACCGAAGCAACCGACCGCCTGTGGTCAATCGTGAAGGAACTGCAGAAGGAGGAACGCGCCAAAGGCGGTGTGCTGGATATGGAAACAAAGGTTGTTTCCGGTCTGACAGCTTACGGTGCCGGCTATATCAGCGAGGACAAAACACTGGAGAAGGTTGTCGGTCTTCAGACGGACAAACCGCTGAAACGTGCCTTTATGCCCTTCGGCGGCATCAAGATGGCAGAGCAGGCCTGTGAAACCTACGGCTATACCCCCGACAGTGAACTGCACAGGATTTTCAGCGAATACGTCACTACCCACAATCAGGGCGTGTTCGATGCCTATACCCCCGAAATGAAGGCTGTCCGCCACAACAAGATCATTACAGGTCTGCCGGATACCTACGGCAGAGGACGCATTGTAGGCGATTACCGCAGAGTAGCCCTGTACGGCATTGATTTTCTCATTGAACAGAAGCAGAAGGACTTCGCCAACTGCGGCGACGGCACTATGACCGATGACGTGATCCGTCTGAGAGAGGAAATCGCCAAACAGATCAAGGCGCTCAGAGGCATGAAGGAAATGGCGGCGCTCTACGGCTTTGATATTTCCCGTCCCGCCGTCAGCGCCCGTGAAGCGGTGCAGTGGCTGTACTTCGGCTACCTTGCCGCTATCAAGACACAGAACGGCGCGGCAATGAGTGTCGGCAGAGTGTCTACCTTCCTCGACATCTATATCCAGCGTGATCTGGACAAGGGTGTGCTGACCGAACAGGAAGCGCAGGAACTCATTGACCATTTCGTCATGAAGTGCCGTATTGTCAAGTTTGCCCGTATTCCGAGCTACAATCAGCTTTTCTCCGGCGACCCCGTATGGGCAACGCTTGAGGTAGCCGGTATCGGCTGTGACGGCCGTTCGATGGTCACGAAAAACGATTTCCGTTTCCTGCATACGCTGGAGAATATGGGGCCTTCTCCCGAACCGAACCTGACAGTGCTGTATTCGTCCGCACTGCCTGAAACCTTCAAGCGCTATGCTTCCAGAATCTCTATCCAGACAAGTTCCGTGCAGTATGAAAACGATGATGTCATGAAACCCGTCTGGGGCGATGACTACTCTATCTGCTGCTGTGTGTCCGCTACACAGACAGGCAAGGAAATGCAGTTCTTCGGTGCAAGAGCCAATCTCGCAAAATGTCTGCTGTATGCACTCAACGGCGGTGTCGATGCAAAGAACCGTGAGCAGGTCGCCCCGCCCTATCAGCGCATTACTTCCGAGATACTGGAATACAACGAGGTAATACAGCGCTTTGAGCTGATGATGGACTGGCTGGCGGGTCTGTACGTCAACACGCTGAACCTGATACACTATATGCACGATAAATACTATTACGAAGCCGCAGAAATGGCTTTGATTGATACGAATGTACGCCGTACCTTTGCAACGGGCATTGCCGGATTCTCCCATGTGGTCGATTCCCTGAGCGCCATCAGATACGCTACCGTCAGGGCAATCCGTGACGATGCGGGTATCTGCATTGACTTTGCGACAGAGGGCGATTTCCCCCGCTACGGCAATGATGACGACAGGGCGGACGATATCGCTGTATGGCTTTTGGGTACTTTTCTGGATAAGATCAAAAAGCACCACACTTACAGAAATTCCGAGCCGACGACCTCTATTCTGACGATCACGTCCAATGTCGTTTACGGCAAGGCAACCGGCAATATGCCTGACGGACGCAGAGCCGGCACACCTCTTGCACCTGGTGCCAATCCGAGCTACGGCGCAGAGAAAAACGGTCTGCTCGCTTCTCTGAATTCCCTTGCAAAACTGCCCTATCACTGGGCGCTGGACGGCATTTCCAATACACAGACCATCAGCCCCGATGCACTCGGCCATACAGATGACGAGCGTGTGCAGAACCTCGTACAGGTGATGGACGGTTATTTCGATCAGGGCGCACATCATCTCAACGTCAATGTGTTCGGCACCGAAAAGCTGATTGATGCCATGAATCACCCCGAAAAGGAAGAGTATGCCAACTTTACGATCCGTGTTTCGGGCTACGCTGTCAAATTCATTGACCTCACGAAGGAACAGCAGATGGACGTTATCGCCCGTACCTGTCACAAGACGCTGTAACAGCGGGGAGGCGGGTCATGCCGAAAAAAGGTATTGTGCATTCTCTGGAAACTTTCGGGCTGGTAGACGGGCCCGGCGTCAGGTTTGTGGTATTTCTGAAAGGCTGTCATATGCGCTGTCAGTACTGCCACAATCCCGACACATGGAGCGGTGAGGGGCAGGAGTGGACGGCGGCGGATTTGCTGGCGCACGTCAGGCGGTATCAGTCCTACTGGAAAAAGAACGGCGGTATTACCGTCAGCGGCGGGGAACCGCTTTTGCAGATGGATTTCGTGACGGAATTCTTTACGCTTGCCGCAAAGCAGGGCATTCATACCGCACTGGATACCGCAGGAGAACCTTTCCGCACAGACAGCGATTATCTGGAGCGGTTCGGCAGGCTGATGCAGGTGACGGATCTGGTACTGCTCGATCTGAAATTGATGGACGCGGACGGACACCGCCGGCTTACGGGTGTCGGCAACGAAAATATTCTGGCGATGGCAGAATATCTTTCGGCGCACGGCAAAAAAATGTGGATTCGCCGTGTATTGGTGCCGGAGCTGACGGACAGTGAAAGCGACCTGCGGGAAATGCACCGCTTCATTGCCTCGCTGAAAACCGTTGAACGTGTCGAAGTCCTGCCCTATCATACACTCGGTACGGTAAAATGGCAGGCACTGCATATGCCCTATCCGCTCGAAGGTGTTCCCGTACCCACTGAGGAAGAAATCAGACGTGCCGAAAGGCTTCTGCATACAAGCGAATATCAGACAAAAGAGTAACAAAAAAAGGACGATGCCGTGTTGGTATCGTCCTTTTGTGATATGTGTCAGAAAGTGTCAATGTTGGCGCAGATGGTGCTGAGGGACTGGAAACAGGCTGTATACAGGCTGTTGTCCGCAGGAATCAGGTAATATTGTTCTTCGTCCTCATTGCTGCACAGCAGATAGACGGCTTTTGCAGTGACGCAGGCTCTGAAACAGCAATAAGACCTGTTTTGCAGACGGAAGGTATCCAGTGCCGTCAGTTCAAACTGCATCAGGGCTTGTCCGGCTGAATCCTCCGGCAGGGAAGCCGTCTGATATTCCGGAGCCATGCCCCTGCTCAGGGCAGTGCATAACTGACAGATGTCTGTGCTGTCAGGATTCAGCGGTTTGTCACCCCACATCAGCACAACGGAATAATCAGAGGGCAGCTGCAGCGAAAGAACGTCCTGACCGATCACGTCTGTCATTTTGTTTTCAGGCTCTGATACAGGGTCGAATTCTTCGCATATTTCAGATGCTTCGTATTTTTCAGCGCTGTCTGTGACGGAATCATTGCGTACTGCATTGTTCTGGACAGGAAACAGAGAAGTGCGGGCAGACGGTTCTGCATCAGGGCTTTTCTCCTGTACAGACGGTGCGGTGGTTTCCTTGCGGATGCTGCGGGATTGTTCAGCCGTGATTTCCTTTCGGCTGCTGAGGACAGCAGGCACAAGAAAGACTGCCGTCAGCAGGACAAGTGCCGCAGCCAGCGCCGATATGATGCGGACAATCCGCAGAGAAGCGGAGGGCTTTTTGGGCGGAAACGGAACATCACGCAGAAAATCGGCGGGAAACATATGGGGCGGGCCGGCGTTTTCGGGTGTTTCCTCAAAATAAGTGTGGCCGTACTCCCTGATGCTCTCCTGCAGGAGTTTGTCAAAATCTTTATCATTCACAGATACCGACCCCTTCCAGTCTGGATTTCAGCAAAGTGCGGCCCCGATGCAGCCGTACCTTGATATTTTGGGGAGTCAGTCCCAGCTGTTCAGCGATTTCGTTGACGCTCATGTCACAGTAATATTTCAGCATCAGCACATCACCATATTTGCTGTCAAGTGACTTTATCATGTCGAACACAATGCGCTTCACGTCCTTTTGTTCCGTATCAGCGGCAATGTCTGGCATGATTTCGTCCTTCTGTATCTCATCGACAGCGGTTTCCCGTTTGCGGTGATGGTAGATTTTAAAAGCCGCATTCCTGACGGTAATCATCAGAAAATTGCGTGTCTGCATACTGTCCAGATGACGGTAGCGCTCATAGTATTTTGCAAAGGACAGAAACGCGTCATGCACAGCGTCCTCCGCAGAGGAAACGTCACCTAAAATTTTGTACGCATAGTGGTACATGAAATCCCTGTTGCTCTGATAAATGACTTCAAAGCGCTGTTTGTCGTCAGCTTCTCCGAGCATTGATATATATATCAGCATGGTACTCACCCGCCTGTCCTAATAATACATTTCAGGAGAAAAAGGTTACAAATGACTGCCGGAAATTACCCTTTCAGTTTTGCCGGAGTGTGGAGAGAAAGCTGGTGAAGTAGGCCGGAAGAGGGGCGGAGAGCGTCAGGACTTCATTGGTGCGGGGGTGTACGAAGGAAATGTAGTAAGCGTGAAGGCACTGACCGTTCAGCGAGGCAAGATATTTTTTCCCGCCGTAGACGGGATCTCCCGCTACCGGATGACCGATATGTGCCATATGTACCCTTATCTGGTGAGTGCGTCCCGTTTCGAGCGTCAGTTCTACATGGGTATACTGTCCGAAACGCTCCAGTACACGGTAGTGCGTGACCGCTTCACGGGCGTTTTTGTTCGTGACAGCCATTTTTTTGCGTTCTGTCGGGTGCCGTCCGATAGGGGCATTGACGGTGCCGGTATCGTCTTTCAGGTTTCCGCACACGACTGCCTGATATTTCCTTGTAAAGCTGTGTACCTTGATTTGCTCCGCTAAATGCTGGTGGGCGAAGTCGTTTTTCGCAACAATCAGCAGACCGCTGGTATCCTTGTCGATGCGGTGAACAATGCCGGGACGCAGTACGCCGTTGATGCCTGAAAGGGAATCCCCGCAGTGATAGAGCAGGGCGTTCACCAATGTACCGTCATAATTGCCGGCGGCGGGGTGTACTACCATTCCTCTGGGCTTGTTCACAACCAGCAGGTCACTGTCCTCATAGACGATTTCAAGCGGGATATTTTCGGGTCTGGCCTCCGGAAGCACCGGTTCAGGGATATGGACTGTCACGGTGTCGCCGGCCTTGAGTTTAGCGTTTTTGGACGGGATTTTTCCGTTGATGGATACCCGTTCTTCTTCTATCAGACGGACAGCCGCCGAGCGTGTCAGGGTTTCGTCCTGTTCCGCTAAAAAGCGGTCAACACGCACACCGGCGGCGGTTTCGTCTGCGGTAAATGTTTTAATCTTCATGGGTTTCTCCGTTTGCGCTGTCATCTTCACTGCTGGTGTTTTCCTGAGGGGTGCGCGGTTTGCGGAATGTACCGCTCTGCATGAGCAGAGAAACGGCAAGCAGTACAGCACCCGCCGTGATGCAGTAATCCGCAAAGTTGCAGACAGGCGAGAAGAACGACAGAGAGAGATAATCCACGACAAAGCCCCGAAAAATTCTGTCTATCAGGTTGCCGATACCGCCGCCGATGAGCAGGGCGGCAGAAGTGCAGAAGAGCTTTCCGGAAAAGCGTCTGGAAGCGATCAGCCAGATAAACACACCGATCAGCACGATCGTAACGGCAGAGAACAGCCAGAGCTTTCCCTGAAACATACCGAAGGCAATTCCCCGGTTTTCGATATAAGTGAACGACAGAATGTTTTCAATGACAGATACACTGCCGGAGTCGGCAAGGTTCTGCACGATGAGATATTTGAAAAGCTGGTCAAGTGCCGCAATGACGGCAGATGCTGCCAGAACGATGGTTAAAACCATAGTTTATCACCCACTAATTTTGTGTTATGTCCATGTTCATTTCCAATTTGTAGTACATATCAATATCCTGAATGATTTTGTTGATATGTTCATCTGAAAGGGAAGAGATCCACTGCTGTCATTCGTTGATGGTAATCAGTTCTTCTATCGCTGTTTTGTACCTGTTTTCAATCACACACATACCATTTGCACGCTGGTTAATGTAATGATCCAGTCTTTTATTTTTGAATTCTCCGTTGACACGGGAGTTGAAGGCGTGATTCTGCAGTTTGCTGCCGCCATACAGTTCACGGCTGTATGTCAGTAATTCATCGCCCGTATGAGAGGAAGCCTTGATGATCCTTTCAAGCAAAGATTCGGGCTTTTGTGTAGGGTGGTTTTCATATTCGTCCATTTTGAATCTGACACGGTTAAACTGCCAGACGTTGCCCGGTACTTTTTCCCGACATAATCCTTTGTACTGTCCCATTTATCACTGTTGTTTCCGAAATCTTTTCCGATATTATATGGCGCATCGGCAAAGATAAGGTTCACAGAACTGCTTTTCATGCGCCTCAGTACCGTCAGACAATCTCCTAAAACAGCCGTAGAACAGTTGTTATGTCTTTCTTCCAGACCGCTTGTGGTGCTGAACAGATCTCCGACATCAAATATACCTTCTGATGCAGAGGGCTGTTCCTTTCCGGACATGACAGCACGGTTTTCCTGCGGTGAGGCGTTTGTCATAAAGTCAAATGTCAGCTGAGAAGAATTCATATGATGATCTTTTCCTTTCATTTGAAAAAGGAAACGGCTAAAACCCTCCGTTTTCAAAAGCTTTAGCCGTTTTAT
>CADCQO010000073.1 GCA_902803585.1 uncultured Ruminococcus sp. | reverse complement strand
TAGCCGTCCATTTCTGTGTCAGAGTCCCAATCCGGATCTATGACTGCGCGTATTTCTATATTTTCAGGATTCGATTCGGTTCCGACTCCGTATACCACCGGTAACGGTACGTTGAAGGAATGGCGCAGCAGCGGCGCCACGCCTATCGCCAGCAGCAGCGCCAGCGCGGCGCAGCCCAGCCGGAGAAGCAGCCTTGATCGGAACGAAGCCTTCTGTCTTTCGCGATGGGGGGGAGCACATCCTACTCTACCATCTGAATCGCCTGTTTTTCCGCGCCTTTTTTTCACATCGAAACGCCTCCATCATCGAGATAAGTATAATCTCTGCCATGCCATAGAAACAGCACTTTATATTATAATTGTACAAAAAATTCTAACGAATTGTTGAAGTATGTATAGCAGAATTATGAAGTATTTGTAAATTTTTTATGTTTATTGTTTTTCCCGCTTCACAATATAATTGATAAAGAAAAAACGCATATTTGTGAAAAACACACAAATATGCGTTGGAAGGGCTCCGTCCAAAGACGAACGCGGGTGAAATACCTGCTGAGACGGATTTACGCTTTCTTTCGGGAACGATAGGAATACCCGGCAGAATCATTCTACACGGAAACGCATAAGTCGTTCCGCCGTCACGTTATCGTTACTGGTGAATACCACCTTATGCCAATGTTCTCCTTTTTCCAGTCCGGTAGTATTCAGATTCAGCGTGGCCATGCCTTTTTTGTCAAATGGAACAGCGCCCATATCCTCTCCGTCAATATACTGGCGGACAGTAGCCGCAACAGTCAGATCTTCAGATAGGTTTTTCACTTTTACTTCAGCAACCCCGTGGAGCACAGGCTCTGCTTTCGGCCAATTTGTTATTTTAAAAATCCCGTCTGTTACAACAAACGTCTGTTTAACCGTTATGACCGCGCCGTCTTTTTTGGTGAGTACGGCTTCGACCGTATGCTTTCCGCGCAGTGCATTGGTCAGATCCAGCGTGAAGAAGAAGCGTCCGAAGTCATCAAAGGCGGAGGCCGGATCTTCGGGCATCTGAAGATCCGCAGGTTTTCCGTCTAATAAGATACTCACATCTTGGCATGCAGGAAAAGTTGAATCGTAAACCAGTGAAAAATCAACCGTATTGCCTACATAGGAAAGGGAATCGGAGTTGACAAATGAAAAACGGAGTCTTTCATCTTTAGCGGCGGGAATCAGATGGAACGGCACGCCTTTTTCCACGACAGTTCCGTCCGGCGTCATAAATATGGCTTTTAACACGTGCTTGCCATATCTCACGTCCGGCACGCCCCAATTTGACCAAAAGAAATCACCGCCATCGTCAAACCTATTGTAGGTGATAGCATTTGTTATATCATAGTCACTTGTCTGTATATCGTCTTCATACCACCAAACGCGGCATCTGTCTGAAGGAGCACCAGAGGTATTCTTCACCATTAATTTGAGATAGTTTTGTTTGAGAGAAGTATTGTTGTTGTTGTGATATTGAATCAAATCACCTGAACTGTTGTAGTGCCATAATTCCAATTTAAAATATCCGTCCGTTACATTTACGGTATTGGTAGCTGTAACAGAGCTTCCGTCCTCTTTTGTGAGCTTTGCCTGAACCCTGTGTTGTCCGTTGTTCAGACCCGTTACGTCGAGATAAAAGCGGCAGAATCCATCTTTATCAAAGAAATCGGTGATTTTATCATCGCCCTGTCTTAACGGCGTTACCGGTTCATCGTCCATCATGACACTGAATTGACACCGTTCTGTGACGGCTCCGTCATATTTCAGTGTAAAATCTGCCCATTCGCCTACATTGCGGTCACAATTCGCGCTCTGTCCCCAGAATCTGAACTCACCGCTGTCAGGTGCGGAATCGGAAACGCGGAATGATCTGCCTATGGACTGAATGAAATCGTCCTCATGCTTTGCTACGCCCGGATAAAAAAAGTGCACAGCTATACGGTGCAGTCCCTCACTGAATTTTTTGGGGTCTAAAACAAAGGAAGCCTCACCCTTGCTGTTGAATCCAGAAACCAAGAAGGGACTGCCTTCGTAGAAATCTTTATCTTCCGTCCATATTTTGATTTTACAGCGCTCAATATTTTCTGTTGAGAACGCTTGCACACGAACCTCATAAGGCTCATATAAGTTCAGGACTTCATCTTTCCAGTTGAGTATCTCAAACTGAGGATTCTGGACATTGAAAAAACGCTGAAATGATTTGTCACCAACCTCGGCTTTCAGAGAATAATAATAGTTGTAAAACTTTGAAGTGTCATATGTTGCTTCAAATAATCCGTTCTGATCGATTTCCGGGGTGGCGATCAACTTGTCATTAAAATACACCTTCGCTTTTTTATTTGCGAAATCATTGCCTTTGTACCTGAATTTGAATGTAACAGTTCCGCTTAACACATTGTTGGGATCAGGGGAATCTTCCGATAATTCAATAAAGCTGTACGCCTTATCCGATAACTTTGGATAAGCGAAAGGCTCAATCATCATTCCTTGAAACCAATCTTCCACATGCTCGTAGTGGCTGTTAAATCTCCAGACAGTAGGATTATCGTACTTATCCCTAGTACTATAGAATCCTGTTTTATTGCCGACCAAAAAGTAATCATATCTCTTCGGTTCCCCGTCATCCCAAGTGCAGTCGACGGCATAATAGCACGCATCATCCATCTGCACATAATTAAACACATGCGAACGGCTATGAATGACTGCCGAAGGAACGTCAAATCTGTCACACAGCAGCTTGAATGCCAGGGAATATCCCTCGCATACGGCCATTTTGCCAATGGAACCGCCGCCGAAGAGTGGAGCGGCGCATTGCTGTTCCACGACGAATTTGTCCTCATAACCGGGATAATACGATAAATTGTCGCATATATAATCGTGGATTGCCTTTACTGTGTCGTAACGCGATTCGGAATCTCTTGATATGCGAATATCATTCACGGCTGTCTCGATGCCGTTTTGCACCACATCCCGTTCGCTATAGGCACCCTCGTATTTTTCGTGGGGCGTTACAACTGCCTTGACGATGTACTGTCCCTTACTATCCTTATCAAATTTTATATCCAAACTATTAACCCAGTATATTTCAGGATGGTCATTGACAAAAGCAAAGTCACTCATTTGAACTATGTTAAAAATCTGTGTTTCTTCGGTGGCGAGATAATTCATTTCCTTTACGTCAATCTCAAATGGTTCGATGCTGTCCTCCATAACATAGTGCTGTTCGAACGCATTGTAAAAGACAAGCTCATCTTTTGTCAGCTCACTTTTGTAACTTCCTGAATAGACGGAATGTGACCTGAAATAAGCGCGGTCATCGGTTGTAGCGTCTCTTTGGTTTATTTCCTGTATTCCGAAGTTCAGGAATACGACAGCGCAAACCGCAGCTGTCGCAAGCAGGATAAAAGAAATCACTGCGGTTAGGATCCATGTTCGTTTTTTCATAGGTAATCTCCTTCTTTTACTGATAGACTCGTTTGTTAAAAATAATAATAATAATACATATTTTTCAATCTTTTTTAAAAATATTATATATTATCATCAACCACTTGTCAAGGCATATTCATTTTCTTTTGCCTGGTACTCGTAAATCCGCATAATCTGATTTATAATAAAGATCATTTCTTTCATGGTTTTACCGTCGTTGCGGCGGTATGTCAGTTTATAGATATGATCTGCCTTTTCCGGTCCGGCGGTATTCAGAGCGAGCGTTGCCGCGCCGTTCTTATCAAAGGACGCAAGCCCCATGTATTTCCCGTCAATATTCTGTCGGACCGTAAAGAGTTGATTATCTGTGTTGGTCGTTTTTGAGCTGGCCGTTTTTTGATTTTGACGTCAATCACTTTGTGCAGGGCAGGAGTATTTTCCGGCCGGTTGGTCACTTCAAAGCAATCATCCGTTATTTGGTATATCACTTTTTTATAATTGTCAATAGAAAAAAGAAAAAACCGCATTTTAGCGATTAACTCACTACAATACGGTCTTTCTATCGTTGGAAGGGCTCTGCAAAAAAGATGCACGTGGGTTTTCAGTCTTCATAATGCCCTTTACATGAAATAATCCAAAGATTTCCGTCAACAATATTATAGACCAGTCTGTTACCATGATCTATATGTCTGCTCCATCCCTTTCGGTATTTTAAAGGTTCCGGATGTCCTGTTCCCTTTGATAGACCGTTTCGCTCAATATCCTTGATCAGTTCATTGATTTTCTTTGCTATTTTCCTGTCGGTCTGTTGCCAATATAGATACTCATCCCAAGCAATATCACTCCATACT
>CADCQO010000072.1 GCA_902803585.1 uncultured Ruminococcus sp. | reverse complement strand
TAGTTACGTTATAATCAAGAGTATCTATCATAATTTTCGTTTTCGTGATACAAAAAACAATAGAAAATATTTGCTCTCAATGAGAAAAAGACGTAACTTTGTAACTTCGTCCCGAAAATAGGGCGATTTTTTGTATCTGTGACGGGCATTTCAGGAGATTGCCCATCTGTCCATATTTTTTTACTCAGATGCACAAGCTGAAAGGTACTACAATTGCTGACAATATTCTTCATTCGACGGAGGATGCAGAGGAATAAATGAGGTATTCTGACCGCATAGTCGTTGAATTGTACCGCTTACCTAACCCCCTATTGATTGTTATGCCAGAGCGTGTTATAATACGTATGACGTCAGAGATACTGTACCGGGCTTTATAAAGCGAGGAAAAAATGAAAGTATATATCACACAAGGAAACAGCGAGACGGCAGTCGAGATTCACTGCGTCACCGCCAACGAAAAGATCGAGAGGCTGAAAAAGTATATCGAGGCATACGGAATGACGCTTTCTGGAAAGTCGGACGGCGAAACGCAGATCGTCGCGCTGAACGATATACTGTATTTTGAAACAGTTGACGGGCGAACGTTCATCTACACCCGTGACAGCGTTCTTGAAACAGACAAGAAGTTGTACGAACTGGAAGAACTGCTCGACGCCGGCGATTTTTTCAGGTGCAGCAAATCGTGTATTATCAACATAAACGCAGTGGAAAAACTTCGTCCCGAAATTTCCAGAAACATCACGGCTTTTATGATTGGTGGTGACGCCATAACGATCTCGCGCAGATATGTCAAGGGATTCAAAGCTATTATCGAAGGAGGGACAGACAATGAATGACAGAGTAATTCCGTTTGTTAAAAATATCAGAGATTACACGGCGTATATTTTTTCGTGGCTCACTATACTGATCATCATTGTGTCGTTTGCAGGTGGAAACATAAGCATATCTGCCACACTGCTAGCGAAGGTTCTTCTTCTGTCGGTTATTGCTGCATTTAGCTGTACCGTTGCATTTACCCGAACAGTGATACGAAAAAAAGGATTTCTTTTCCGCATCAATCTTTTTGCGCTCGTATTTATTCCCTCGGAGATAGCCGTTTTTTACTGGATAGGCATTTTCAGCGGAAAGGGAACGCCGGTTCAGTGGGTGGTATTCTTTGGCGTGATATTATCCCTGTATAGTATCTCGGTAAGTATAGGCACACTCGCTTGCAGAAATGAAGGCAGGTCAATCAACAATTTACTTGACAATTACAAGAAAGGCAGGAATAATCATCATGGAGAATAACAGATATGACCTAAAAAGTGCAGCGGAAGCAATCGATGAGCTTCGGAGCAGGTTTGTAGTTACACAAAAAAGAGGGCTTCACTTTATTATCCCTTCTGTCATGATCTGGGCGGTAATACTCGTTTTGCAGTTTCTTATACCTGATATAACCAACAGAAATTTGGCAGTATTCTGCTCATCAACCATGCTTATGCCTTTGGCTTTCGTTACATCTAAACTACTCGGTATCAAATTCAGCGACAAGGAAAATCCGTTAAGCAGCCCCGGATTCCTGTTCACGATGAATCAGATGTTATATCTTACCATTGTTATGTGGGCTTTCGCAGCTAATCCCCAAGCAATGGTCATGATCTATGGAATCGTGTTCGCTGCACACCTCCTTCCGTTTGGGTGGCTTTACAGGTCTAAAGCGTACAGCGTTATGTCTGTTTTTGAGACTGCCGCAGCCCTCTTTTCGGGAATATTCGGAAGTGCCAGAGCGGTAGCAACCGTAATGACGATTTCGCAAGTCGTACTTGTTTTATGGCTTATCATCGAGAATAGAAAAGATGGTATGCAGAGGAATTTATACGAAAAACAAGTATACTGATGTCAATCGGAGTTTACCGATCATACACATGGAAGGTCTGCTGTCTTACATAGGCTTATCCCCTTGTAAGACGGCAGACTTTTTTCTCTCAATCGGTTGTATATTGGGTTGTTCGTTGTTATCCTTATGGCAAACTATCCTTTCATCATCGATTTTTGTTTTAAATAGAAAAGAAATGACCTAATTGCAAAAACGAGCGTCTGAGGAGAAATTATGATTGTGGAAATACTCGCAACATAATATTGTATCATTTTTGTCTTGCAATTCGCATGACATTGTAGTACAATAATATCGAGGTGATATTATCATGAAAAACGCAACTGTCAGCGCACG
>CADCQO010000071.1 GCA_902803585.1 uncultured Ruminococcus sp. | reverse complement strand
ATTACCATTGAAGACCCTGTTGAGTTCCTGCATACACCGAAACGCTGCATCGTTAACCAAAGAGAAATCGGTCTCGACAGCCGTTCCTACCCGATGGCGCTTCGTGCCGCAATGCGTGAGGACCCCGATATTATCCTCGTCGGTGAAATGCGTGACCGTGAGTCTATTCAGATCGCACTGACCGCTACTGAAACAGGTCACCTGGTATTCTCTACGGTACATACAGAAGGCGCTGCAAAGACCATCGACCGTCTGGTAGATATCTTCCCGCCGGATCAGCAGCAGCAGATCCGTGTACAGCTTTCTACTTCTCTGAAGGCGGTTATCTCTCAAAGACTTCTGCCCCGTGCTACCGGCGGACGTGTAGCAGCATTTGAGATCATGTTTGTAACAAGCGCTATCAGTAACCTGATCCGTGAAAATAAAGTAGCAAATATCCAGCAGTCTATCCAGCTTGGTCAGCAGTACGGTATGATTACAATGAGCAAGAGTATCGACAACCTTCTGGCACAGGGTCTGATTACAGAACAGATCGCAAGGGCTTGGAACTTTGATATTGGCGATACTGATGCGAGAAGATAAGGGAGTGAACAGTATTGAAGTATAAATATGTTGCGCTGAATGGCCGTAACCAGAAAAAAGAAGGTGCCATTGAAGCTGATTCCCAGGCTGAGGCTACCAACAAACTGCGTGAAAAAGGTCTTGTTGTACAGGATCTGATACAGCTCGGCAAGGACAGCGATGAGCCGACCAGTATCTGGCAGATGGATCTTGGCGGAGACATTCATACAAAGAAAATCAAACCGAAAAAGCTGCTCATGATCCTCAGCCAGCTCGGTATGATGATGAAAGCAGGTATTAACCTTTCTCTTTCCATGCAGATTATGATCGACTCTGAAAAAGATGTCAGCATGAGAAAAATTCTGCGTGAAATCAATGAGAATCTTTACAGTGGTTTTACGCTCTCACAGTCTATGAGAAACTTTGCCGGTTTCCCGCCGGTATATATCAGTATTATTGAAGCCGGTGAAGCAAACGGCCGTCTGGACGAATCGTTTGAACAGTGTGCTTTGATTTGTAAAAAGGATATGGCACTCTCCGGTAAAATCCGAGGTGCGCTGATGTATCCTGCCTTCCTGATGGCATTGGTTATCATCGTTGTTATCATTCTGACCGTATTCGTATTGCCGACCTTCGCTGGTATCTACGACAGCTTCGGCGGAGAACTGCCGGGTCTGACAAGATTTATGATGGGCTTCTCCGACTTGCTGATCCATTGGTGGTGGCTGATTATCATCGTTATCGCCGGTATTGTTTTCGGTCTGAAAACGCTGAAAAAATCCAACGCCGACTTTGCGATGTGGTGGGCGCAGATGCAGCTGAAAATTCCGCTGGTTGGCCCGATTATCCGTCAAAGCTCCCTTGCAAGATTCTGTCGTCTGATGTCTACCCTGACAGATGCAGGTATCCCGATTCATAGAGCAATGGCGTTGGCAAGAGATGCCGTTCCGAATATTTTTGTTCGTGAGAAAATACAGGCCGTTCTGGACGACGTTCAGATCGGTGTAACGATTCATGAAGCAATGGCAAAACATCCGGTATTCGACCCGATTCTCGTTTCCATGATCCGAGTCGGTGAGGAATCCGGTATGCTCGGCGACTCCCTCTTCAAGATGGCAGAACTGTTTGAAAACCAGACAGACGAGTCCACTCAGAAGCTGACCGACATGATGACACCTATCATGACGGTTGTTATCGGTGTCGTTGTTGCAACGCTCGTTATCTCCATGATCCTGCCGATGTTCGGTATGTACAGCCTCGTTGGCGGTTCTTCCGATAGTAAGGCAGCATAACAGCAGACCCGTTCCCTTCGTTAACCATGAAGCGGCTGAGAGTAATCCTCCCGGCCGCTTTTTTTCTGAAAAAAACAGTTCTTCTCCGCCCAGACAGGCAAACCCTACATTATATAGTATGTTTGTTGACAAAAGCATCTGTATGCGGGAAATTATGTGAACATTATTTTCTCTTTTTCTTGCCGGAAGTCCCATGTGTGATGAAAAACAGCCCTAAAAATTACATAAAATATCATAATCAACCTGCGTTTTATTGGATAAAGCTACAAAAAAGCCTGTGATTAGTGGATAACATGAACAAAATCTCAGGCTTAATTTTGTAAGAAAAAAATTTAGAAAGTTCTTGCATTGATTTTGATTTATAGTATAATAGTAAATGAATAAATATAAGGCGAAGAATGCTTTGTTGCGGCACAAGGCGTTCAACTAAAAGGAGGAGACAACCAATGAAAAAACGAATGCGGCAAAAGATTCCGAAGCTGTACTCCAAAAAGGGTATGTCACTGGTCGAACTGGTGGTTGGTATCACGATTATCGTCATTGTTTTCGGCGCAACTCTTAGTGCAATGACAAACGGCTTTACCAATACCCTCTATAACGCCGAAGTCAATAAGAATGCGGCAGAGGGCGGCTCATTGAACGAAATTATGATGGAAACAGCTGTCAGACAGGAATTCTACGATGCGGCCAGTGTGGAAGCTCTCTATCTCAATGGCGCTCCTACGGCTGATAATGCTATCCATGCAGCAGCTCAGTCAGTTGTTCCGTCTATTCAGTATGTTTCTCCTATTGAATTCCCTAAAAAGGGTATTGAAAATCAGTATACGATCAAAACCAATGCCAGCAGCACTGTTACAAAGGGAACAACTCCTGCTACCGTAAAAGGTATGGAAATCCAGACACTGGTGACCAATGTAAAAGGTACGCTGGTTAATAAGTCCTTTGTAGCCTATTCCAATCAGTCCTGACGGAAGGAGGAGAGCGCATGAAAAAACTTCAGTCCAAACGAGGCTTTACGCTGGTAGAACTGGTCGTTACTATCGCTATACTCAGCATGGTAGCGGGTATGGGTGTCGGTATTGTCGGTCAGGCACTCCGGAATTATTCTACCGCACAGGTTACTTCTGTTGAGCAGGAAACAGCTTTGTCAGTGGAAACATTTATTCTGGATGCGGCCAGAATTTCTGCTTCGGTACAGGCGTCAACGGCCGGCTCCGTCCCTAACAATACTGTTACAGGCTTCTACATCAAAATGAATTCTGACGGCACACTTCAGACAATCAGAAACGAACTCGGTGTGAAACCGGAAGATCCGCCGGTTGTTACATATCTGTCCTACAAAGGTGTGGATTCTGTATCCGTACAGGTCAAGAAACAAAAGCCTACCGAGCTGGATAACTTTTCTTCTCAGTGTTTCCTCTTTATGGAATATACCATCAAAATGCAGGAAGGCTATACACTCAAAGGTTCTGTTGTTATGAACAATGCCGACAGCGATGTTTCTATGGCGGCAGGGGAAAGTCCTTTTGTAGATGAGAGCGAGGTCATCAGGATAGATGCGGCACATACTTCTGATGCGATCGCCATCATTCAATGATTACATACAGAAAGGAGTTTTAAGGAATGAAAAAACAGTTGATGAAAAACAGTAAAAAAGGTTTTTCGCTTCCTCTTGCGAT
>CADCQO010000070.1 GCA_902803585.1 uncultured Ruminococcus sp. | reverse complement strand
CTCGCTATATACTATTATAATATATAACTTATAAAAGTCAACATATTTTTATAACTTTTTATAACATCGTCTTAACTGTTAAAAGCCTCCTTTGATCCTCATAAATAAGGATACCCCGATACGATAATTACATTATATCATATCGGAGCATGATTGAAAATACAATTTTTCTGACTTTTTTACTTTTTTTATCGAATCAGGCCATATTTTTTCTTGATGCGTTCCAATTTCGCCAGCATCGGTTCAGCGGCATAATACAGAAACAAGGCTGTTGCAACAGCGTGAACCGTATCAGACGGCAGTCCCACCGCATAGACAGAAAGAAGATTCTGCCAGCTGAACGGTGTACGGGACAAAAGCAGTGCTGCCGGATTCATCAGACCGCCGTAAATAACAATCGCCGCTATAAATCCGAATACCGCCGCTGAAGCCCTGTTAGCCGGCAATATCCCCCGATGGAACAGCACACCTGCCAGATACCCGATCAGTCCCATGCTCATCATCTGCCAAGGAGTCCATAGTCCCTGACCAAAGAAAAAGTTGGAAACAAGCATTGATACCGAACCAATCAGAAAGCCGCTTTCACTGCCCAGCGCAATTGCGGCAATAATCACCAGAGCTGTTACGGGTTTAAAGGCGGGCAGCATATAAAAAGCTGCTCTTCCTGCGGCACATAAGGCGCACAACACCGCTGTCAGTACCAATTCGCGGGTCTGTACCTTTCTTTTTTCAAACAGCAGAAAAAAAGGAATCGTACTTTCCAGCAAAACCACCAACGACAAAAACAGGTATTTTGTGTCGTCCAGCAGCCACAGCCCCAGTCCGATCGTCACGGGAATCAGCAAAAAAACGTCCGCCGCCCCGATCAAAGAGCGTTTGAGGTGAAAAGGATTTTTCGCAACAGGAATTGGCCGGCTGCCCTTGCGGGATAACATGAGCCATGCTACCGCCGACACTATCAACAGGGCAAAACTGGCAGCAATATGCTCTGACAAAAACGGCAGGGAAAGCATTTTGGCACTTGACAGCAGCGACACCACAAATACCCCCAGTGCCGACACGCTCAAAATGCCCTTTACAACAGAACGGCAGGATATCGCTTTGTGCGTTCTGCCTGTCAGAATTTCAGGTACTGGAACCAAGCTGTCTGCTGCAGGCGGCGGTGCGAAATGGTCGGTGAAATCCGTTTCCCTGTTATCGGTATCCAGTGCCGACAATACATCGTCTGCGGTGACAGCTTCCGGCAGCAGTCCCTTTGTCATGCGGCACACAGCGGTCGTATAAAGACTATTGGCGGCAAAAAATTCTTTTGGTGTTCCTTCGCTGACGATACGGCCGTTGAACAGCATCGCACAGCGGTCGGCGCAGGCAGCACAGAATTCGATATCATGACTGACTGCAATCACCGTTGTACCGCCGTCGGTGAGCTGTCGGATAATCTTCATCAAACGGTACTGATAGGCACAGTCCAGACCCTTTGTCGGTTCGTCCAGCAAAAGAATTTTCGGCCGTGCCAGCAGTACCTTTGCCAGTGCAGCTTTTTGCTGTTCGCCGCCGGAAAGGTCGTAAGGGTGCTGCATCAGCAGAGAATGCAGACCACAAAGCTCTACCGCTGCCTGTATCCTCTTGTCCTGCTCCTCCTGCGGAATTTTCATATCTGCAAAGAAATCATACAAGTCATCACGCACCGTTGACCTGATAAAGAGCGTCTGCGGATTTTGCGGCAAAAGGGCTATGCCGTCCGACAACGGGCTGCGGACAGCAAATTTTTTTCCTTCCCAGCGGATATTGCCCCGATACGGTTTTTGCCACCCGGCTAAAAGCGATAACAGCGTGGTTTTTCCCGTGCCATTGCCCCCCAGTATCGTCAGAAACTCCCCTTTATGTACCGCAAGCGAACAGCCTTTCAGAATATCGGGCGTATTTTTTTCATAACGAAACCAGATATTATCCAAAGACAGACACGGCTTTTCTTGCTTTTCGGGCATCCGTTCCGGAACCGGCAGCTGCTCCGGTGTGTGACTTTTCAGATATTCCTCCAACCATTTCCTTCCCTGTGCCGCACAAAGCGGAGGATTTTCCAGAGAAGGCTGTACCATTTCACTGATTCTTGTCGGTGAAGGCAGCGATAAAAATGCGGGGTGTTTCTGCTGATAAAGAACGGCACTTGTCTGCTGCGGGACGGTATCGGAAAGAATACGCCCCTCCGACATGACAATGACCCTGTCGCTGAGTGAAAAAACCTCGTCCAGATGATGTTCGCTTAAAATAATGGTTGTCCCCAGCTCGGTATGGATTTTTTGAAGCCAGCCGGTCAATTCACAGGCGGCAATCGGATCCAGCTGCGCGGTAGGTTCGTCTAAAATCAACACTTTCGGATGCATTACCATGACAGAGGCAAGGTGCAGCAGCTGCTTCTGTCCGCCTGAAAGCGTACTGACGGGCCGCTCATACCATGATTCTATCCCGAAAAATGAAGCTGTTTCCGCCGCTCGCTGCTGCATCAAACAGCGGGAGAACCCCAGACTTTCCAGACCGAAGGCCAGCTCGTGCCAGACTTTATCGGTGATGGTCTGCCATTCGGGGGACTGCTGCACAAAACCGATTTCGGCGGCTTGAATACGCTGCTCTGTTTCGCTGAGCGACTTTCCCTGATAGTCAATTTCCCCGCTGCATTCTCCAAACGGCTGCAAACAGGTTTTGAACTGCCGCAGCAGCGTACTTTTGCCGCAGCCAGATAACCCGCAGATTGTCACAAATTCACCGCTCTGAACGGAAAACGATATCTCATGCAAAGCCTCCTGTGCGGCTGAAGGATAACGAAAACTCAGATTTTTGAGCGTAAAACATTCCATGTATACGCCTCCTTTCCCTGCAAAAAAAGCGGTAATCCGTAAAGCACCACGAACGCTGCATAAACCGGCAGCATCTGCACCTCAAAGGATAAATCCGTCATTATCGGAAAATAGTAAAAATCCAGTTGTTCCATAAAAAACGCTGCTGCTATTACACCGCTGCACAGCACCGTCACTGCAAGTACAATACCGTCCCGCCGTTCAAAATGGTACAGCGAAAAAGATGTCCGGTGCGGCAGCCCGCAGCCTCGGCTTTTCAGGGCATCGGCAGTATTGACGGCATTTTCCATTGACAGTCCGATCACTGCTGAAAGAATGCGGACAGCATTTTTCAGCCGCCGGAACAGACTGCCTTGTGTGATATCCCGTCCCAGACTATACTGAGCAGCCCGCACCTGCCGGAATTGTTCGGCAAACTGCGGCAAAAAACGGAATATCATAGACAAAAGCAGGCTGAACTGAGGAGCAATTCTGCCGAACAGGTACAAAATTCCGTCTGTGCGAACCGTACAGCGCAGATACACACACCAAAGCAAAACGCCTGCAAACAGACAGCCCGCTGCACCCCCATAAATAACAGACTCCAGCGTAAACGGGTTACCGTCCGGCAAATAGCAAAGAATGGTTATACCCGCATGATTGAATAGCGGATTGAGCAGACAAACGAAAAGCGCTGAAGGGACAACACCCAGCAAAAACAGCTTCAAAGCCTTTTTTCGCCCGAAATAAAGCGCCGATGCCAACGCAGATGAAAACATTATCAGCAGTATAACAGGCTGTTGTATCAGCATCGCAAAGAGCAGCACCGGCACAAAGTAACAAAGCCGCACCAACGGATGATAGTCCGCTAAAGCATTCGATAACATAAACTTTCCCCACCATATCCCAAAATCTGACAGAAATTCTCCGCTCTGCCTGCAGCTGCTGTCATTTTCCACTTTCAATTTTCCATTTGACTGCCGCCGCCCACTACAATATCGCTGCCTAAGGCACAGGTATAGTGCCACACAATATGATCCCCGTTGTGTACTTCATAATCCGAACAGCCGACACCCGGCAAAAGATCATTCACACTGTAAACCCAGCCTGAACCGCTGCCGCAGTCAAATTCGTACAGGCTGCCGATGCCTTCTATGTAGGCGGTGTTATAAATCGGCGTCAGGGTAAATTCAAACGGGATACGGTACATCTGACAGGTTCTCTTTGTTACTTCAAAGACACTCTCCCCTTCTTCAATTGTCATTGTACAGGGAGTTAGCAGTACACCGTCAGCCGGTACAAGAGAACGCTTATTTTTGGGCAGTTCTTCTGTTCTTCCGATCAGTGTACCGCAGACAATCGTTATCGTACACCTGTGTGCTTCCGGTGCATCACTGCTTTCGCTCACTTCAGCAGCAGACGATTCTTCTGACGGAATATCCGGACTTTCAGACAACTGCACACTCACCGGAACAATGCTGCTTTCGTCCTGCGGTATCAGTACTGAATATTCGTCAGATACATCAGCTGACAACTCCGCAGTACTTCCGGCAGGTTCGGGGGAAGCTGTTTCTGTAACAGCGGAGCTTTCCTGTGACATTTCAGCATCTGTTTGTTCCTGCTCTTCTTCGGAAACGGGAACAGAAGAAAA
Source organism: uncultured Ruminococcus sp. (assembly GCA_902803585.1). Classification (GTDB taxonomy): domain Bacteria; phylum Bacillota; class Clostridia; order Oscillospirales; family Acutalibacteraceae; genus UBA1213. The sequence continues at coordinate 11,567 of CADCQO010000070.1, read as the reverse complement.
AACTGCCGGTACAGATACAGCAGAAGAAACAGCCGATTCCGTCAGCGCAGATGAAACAGGCGGCGCAGCAGACGATACCGTTTCCTCTGAATCCGCCGATGAAATCCGGCTTTCCGGTGTTTCTTCCTGAGAATAAACAGAAGTCACCGCCGTGTCAGAACTGGCGGTGATGACCTGAACAGTCGGATTTGGGGAAGGCTTTCCGGCAAGAAAATATGCCGCCCCCAGAACACCGATTACAGCAAGTGTAATAATAATGGATTTCTTGTATTTACGCAAAAAGGACAGCATTTTCTCACCTCTTTCCCGTCATTTCGTTCAGGAATGTTTCCTCCTGCTAAGGGCAGATACTGCTGCTGCACCAACCATCAGCACAACCAGCAGCGGTAAAACACCCTGATCCCCTGTTTTGACAGACTCGGAAGGCTGTACAGGCACCTGTGAAATTTCCTGTCCGGAAGAAACCGGTCTGCTTTCGTCAGATGACTCTGTTTCAGAAGAAATATCCGGTGTTGTTTGAGGTACGGCTGTCAGCGAAACATCTTTCATATCAAAATAAGCTGTCTGCTGATTCATGTAACGATAATATGCCGCTGCGGCTGCAAATGCCTGATAAGTGGACAAATAGTTGCTTTCGCCGTTCATAAGGTGTGAAAAACCGTTTGCTGTTTCATCATAGAAAGCCATCAGGGAATCATAAGCCGTACTGCCGTTTTTGATGAAGCGTTCATCTGCTGTCGGGTCGATCTGCAAAGCACAAAGCGCCATCAGAACCTGCGCGCTGCTTTCACAGTCATCATAACCATAAGAATGAAACTGTCCTTTGTCGTTCTGGTTTTCTGAAAGGAAGGTCAGCGCCTTGTCCGCCGCTGCTTTTACTGCTTCGTCACTCTGTACATAAGGAGCAAGCGCCTGAAGAACCATTGCTGTCATATCGGCATCGGAACCGTCCTCTACTCCTGTCCATGTGTCAATCGTCCAGCCGCCGTCTGCTTCCTGTGCATCAAGAAGCGTTTTTACAAAATGTTTTCCGGCATCATCAGCAGCGGTCTGCTCCCCTTCGGGCACAGAATGCGCGTCCAGTGCCAGCAGTGCATAAACCGAACCGTTCAAGCCCTGTTTCTGGACATACTCCACATCGTAAAGCGGCCGGATCAGATTATAGCCGCAGAAATCAGCAGGATTGACCCCGCAGGCTGTCAGTGCCATGACAACACCTGCATTCACAGTAGAACGTGTTTGGCTGAGCGTGGCGCTGCCAAGTGCCTGCACCGCCTCTCTCACACTTTCGACATAATGCTTTCTGACATTCTCGTCCGCCAGTCCGAAGCGGCAAAGGTTGATGATTTCCCATTCATTGCCGTATACGGGCATTTCCTTTACGGCAGACAAATACTTTCCTCTCAGTTCCGATACACGCAAAACCGTTACGGACTTGTTCAGCTCTGCAAAAGTCTTTTCTGCTTCAAAGAGTACAGCAGCGTTTTCAACCGATGCCTTCTGTTCATCAGAAAGTGCATCATAGCAGCGTCTTGCCTGTTCAATTGCCGTACTGCTTTCCTTTGTTACCGTACCGATGGCCGCAATCAGATTTTCCGCCGCCTGCACTTCTGCATCAGCCGTCTGCACACTCTGATTGATATGAAACACATAAATCGTTTCGCTTGCGTTGTTATAGTTGCTTTGCATCCATGCAGGATTAGCGATACCAATTACAATGCGGTCGCCGTCTGCAACAGAAATTTCTTCCCATGTCTTATAATCTGTGTCCTTCTGGGCAGGCGTGTAATCGTTTTTATAGACCTTTGCACGATACGCTTTATTTCCCACAATAGGCTTTACGGTAATGTGATCGACACCTTCGGGTAATGTCAGCAAATATTCAAAATTCTCATCAGACAGCGCCTCTGATACCTCACCTGCACTAAAAATCACATCACTGAGTGTTGTGGCGCTGCCCGACCAGTCATATCCTAAATCAGCTCCCCAGCTGCAGCTGTATGACAGACGTATTTCATCTCCGCCTTCCAGCTTTCCAGAAGCAACGGTATAAGCAGACAAGGCTTCATCTGTGATCCAGTCGTCAAGACTTGTCAGCCAGCCGCCCATTGCACCGCCGTCCTCTGCGGATAAACCGTTGATATCCGTGATATAGTCAAATTCTGCTCCCTGCTGCGTGTAATTGTGTTCTGCTAACACTGACAGAAGCACATTGGCGGCAGTGGTATTCTCATCTATCGCCACCCATTCATCTATCAGCGTACCTGTCCAGTCTGCACCGTTCTCAGCGGTAAGCGTGTTGTTTTCAATCACAAGACGCACCTGCTGACGATGATTTTCCTCTGCTGATACTGTGACAGGAACCAATGATCCTATCAAAGCACCTGCTGTCAGTACCGACAGAATTTTTGTTGTTGCCTTCATGTCAAAAAACTCCTTCTTCTGTAGTTTCAGATGCCTTGAGAGCTTTTCGGATTTTCTTCTGCTCCCTGCGGCATCGTTCACGTTTCAGACGGCTTTTTTCTTTGGCAGAAACAGCAGGAGGTTCTTTCAGTCCTGCCGCTTCCAGAGCACGGGGCCAGGGGCCAAGTTTTTGCTTGATAAAACAGACTTCATCACCAGTGAAGTCACTTCGCTGGGGCAATCGCTGCAAAATGCCGGCTTTTTTCTGCAGCAATCCGATGGCGTTCTGTCTTTTTTCGTCCTGTGTCATGCTCTTTCCTCCCATAAAAAAGCGCCTTCCTTGAAAAACAAAGAAAGCACAACAGATTTACGCAACACAAACAAGCCCGTATTGCTGCTGCAATACAGACCTCATCGGCAAATCGGCTGCACTTCTTCTTCGTCCAAGACTGCGTGACCTGACCTGCACGGGAGTATTCCGACTTACGGCAAATACCGCTTACGGTAATGACGGTTGTTCCGGATTTACACCGGATTCCCAATTACCTACCGACCCGCTGAGGGTTTTCGCACCGTACAGGAAATAATTCAGTTCCCCTACACTATAACAGATTTCCGCATATGTGTCAAGCTGATACAGCAACACGCCGAAAATGACGGCAGGGCTTGAAACTGTTACAGCAACAGCTGCAGCAAAAGCATAGCTGTAATGCCGGGAATGCCGAGAAAAGCCGCCGCTGCTAAAGAAAGACGGCTGACAGGCAGGGCTGTTCCCGTAAAGGGCGAGCACAAATTCAGCACAGCCAGTATCAGCAGACCAAATACCATAGACACGATCAGTCCCCTGAAAGGGTGACTGTCACCCGAAATTTTCCGCAATATCAACAGAAAAAGAAAAACCCCCGCCGCAATCAATGCCAAATGCCCGTCCGACAAGATGATTCCTCCCCTTTGCTTTTTTGTATTATATATGAGGAATCCCCGCCGAAAATACAACCCCCGACTGCCTTTTCTCAGCAGTCGGGGGGTTCGTTTACTTCTCCCGAAGTGTTTGTGTATCCTTGTGGTCGGAAATCTTGTAGCACAGGATCATCAGGCTGTCATTCAGATGAACATTCTCTACGATCACATCGGAGTAGCGCATAGCTAAATCATAGTGACTGAAATTCCAGAAACTGCGCACACCAAGCCGATACAATCTTTCGGCAAGTTCAGAGGCCGCTGTACGGGGCACACAAAGAATCGCCGTTTCTACCGTATGATCTGAAAAAAACGCTTCCAGCGCCGCCGCATCCATGACAGTATAGCCGTGTATGGTCTGACCAATTTTTTCTTCATCGTTATCAAAAATTCCAATCAGCCGGAACCCTCTTTTTTCAAACGCCATGTGTGCGCCTACCGCTTTGCCAAGATTGCCTGCACCGATAAGAATGACATTGTACTGATGATTCAAGCCTAAAATACGGCCTATCTCCTGATACAGTCCCTCCACAGGATAGCCATAACCCTGCTGTCCGAAGCCTCCGAAACAATTCAGATCCTGCCTGATCTGCGAAGCAGTCACACCCATCTTGTCCGCCAATTCGTGGGACGAAATCCTGTTTACGCCATTTTCCAGCAAATCGCCCAGAAAGCGATAATATCTCGGCAGCCGTCGGATAACAGGAATGGATATTTTATCTTTTTGCATAACATATTCACCGGTTTTCTAAATTTCTATGATACATTGTACCATTTTTTCCATAAAAAGTAAAGTGAAAAATGCAAACTTCGTAAGCAATGCTCCCAGAACCGCCCCATCATGCTTCCTGCTGTGTATCAGCGGGTGAAGCAAACGCAAAATCAATAGTGCCTGTGGGAACGGACGCATTGATGACTCTGATCTTTACCACATCACCGATTGCGTAGCTTTTTCCGCTTCTTCTGTCGGTCGTTACGGCTGTTCCATCAAATTCAAAGAAGGCGTGTTCATCATCTGCTAAGCTGACAAAGCCTTCTATACCGTTGCTTAATCCCACAAACAAACCTTTGTTTGTAATGCCCGAAACGACTCCTTCATGCACTTCATCAATATGTGAACTCATATACTCGGCCGCGTAGCATTTTTCTGCATCACGTTCAGCCCGCATCGCCCGCAGTTCACGGTCGGAGGACTGTTTTGCAGATTCTGAAGCAAAGGCACTGTATTTTTCCTGTATTTTATCGATAGGCATACCGCTGACAAGTGCGGTCAGAATGCGGTGAATCGAAGTATCAGGATAACGGCGGATAGGCGATGTAAAATGGCAGTAATCCGCTAAAGACAAACCAAAATGTCCCAGCGGGCGGGCATCATAGCGGGCTTTTGCCATCGTCCGCAGTACCTGCGCGGAAATCAGACGGGCATATTTGGTTTCTTTTGCCTTGCTGATCAGTTCACTCAGGTCTGTCTGGCGGACTCCTGATTTTAAACGTCTTGTGGTCAGACCGCAGGCCGCCGCCAGTTCAGCAAGTGTTTCCAGTCTTTCTTCTTCGGGCGCTTCATGAACACGGTAAACAAACGGTATCAGTGCACTTTTAGCATACAGTGCAGCGGCACAGTTGGCAGTAATCATGAACTGCTCAATCAATTCCTCCGCTAAACCTCTTTCCCTCTCTGAAACGTCTACACAGACACCGTTTTCGTCCAGCACAAAACGCAGTTCCCCTGTTTCAATTTCCAGCTCGCCCCGCTGCTTTGCCTTCGCTTTCAGCAGTTCTGCCAGTTCTTCAGCAACAAAAATTTCATCATACACGGGGGCATATTTTTTCTGTATTTCTTCATCGGCTGTACCGTTCAGAATGGCGTTGACTTCAGAATAAACACCCCTTACTTTAGAGATGATAACACTTTTTTCAAAACGGTAATCCACGATTTCAGCCTTTGCATCTAAGGTGATAATAGCGGAAAAAGTCAGCTTTTTGACACCTGCATTCAGCGAGCAGCAGCCGTTGGAAATTTCTGTCGGCAGCATCGGAATGACTCTGTCAGCAAAATAAACAGATGTACCTCTGTCCATTGCCGCCTCGTCCAATGAACTGCCTTCTGTGACATAGTGCGAAACATCAGCAATGTGTACGCCCAGTTCCCAGCCCTTTTCTGTCTTTTTAACGGAAATGGCATCGTCCAGATCCTTGGCATCTGCACCGTCTATTGTAAAGATCGGTTCATCACGCAGGTCAAGACGGCGGGCTATTTCCTGTTCCGTAATAGGTTCGGCGGCTTTGAGAGCGGCTTCGTGCTTGACCGGAACAGAAAATTTCGTAGGAATACCTGCCGCATCAATGATGGCATCTGAACAGATTTTTGCCGAATCTGCCCGCCCATAGATATGAATTACTCTGGCGTATACACGTTTTTCTCTCGGGTCATAGGCAACTGCCGCTTTGACCTTATCACCGTCTTTACTTTTTAGCTCTCCGCCCGGAACAATACGCAGCTGATAAGCAAAGCCAGTATCAGGCAGGATATACGCCTGCCCTTTTCTGCCCTTTTCACGTTCAATTACGCCCGTAATGATGCGGGAACCTTTGGACAGAATCTTATCAATTTCACCGGAAAGCCCCTTTTCACTGTCCATAATTTTTTTGAGCAGGACAATATCTCCCGGCATAGCACCTTTTGCAGCACTTGAATGGACAAAAACATCTCCCATATCTGCATCAAAGGGCTGTGCAAACGAAAACCAGCGGTTCTGCCGGACAATCGTTGCTTTATAATAGCCTGCTGTTTCCGCAAGTGCAATTTTTTTGCGGCGTACAACAGAAACAATATCTCCGCTGCTTTCAAGATAAGCCACCGCATTATTAAAGCGGGTCGTTTCAAATCCTGTTAACCGCATTAACTCGGAACACTCCATAGGTTCTCCCTGCTCCTGCAGCAGGACCAATAATTTTTCATTGTCTTCTTGTTTCATAGTAATATCCTTTTATCAATCAGTTCTGTCGGGAAAAACCTCTCTCAAAGATTTTTTCCCTTTTCGGAATTTTCATACATCATTCATTCGGTCATAAACAAAATGCCGATCGTACCGGGTCCGCAGTGGGAAGAAATCGTACAGCTGGCTCTTTCAATAAAAATCTCCTGAAAGAAATTCAGCTTTTCCACCTCCCGTTTCACCACATCAATATATTCCTGTCCGATACCTGCATGAGTAATAAAAATGCGGCTGCTGCGGATTTTATCATATTGCGACAACTGGTCGTGTACATAGCTGACCAGTACTCTTTCTAATTTGCCCCTGTATTTTTTGCCTACTGTCATGGAACCATCTGTATTATCAACATAAATACTGGGCTTTATGTGCAAAAGATTGGCGCCGAGCATAGCAAGGGTAGAACAGCGCCCGCCTGCTCTCAGGAAATTCAGTTTGTCAATGACAAAGCTGGCGTGACATTTCGGAACAAGCTCTTTCAGTTCCTCTGCAATTTCTGCTGCCGGCAGACCCCGTCTGATTCTTTCGGCTGCCTCAATTACCAGATGTCCCGAACCGGAAGAAAGGTTACAGGAATTGATGGGGTACAAGTGACCGAGCTGTTGTGCAGCAGCTGCGCAGTTCTGATAAGAGGAAGAAATAGCCGAACCAAGATTAATGTGAATGATATCATATCCCTTCTCTACATAAGGTCTGAATTTATCAATGTATTCCTGCGTATTGATGGCTGCTGTTTTGGGCAGTTTACCTGTTGCACGAAAATTCTCATAGATTTCGTCGGGTGTAATATCCACACCGTCATCATAGCTTTTATCATCAAGAATGATATGCAGAGGAAACAGCTGTGCTTTTGTCCGCTCTAACAGTTCTCCCGAAATATCACAGGTGCTGTCAGCACTTAAAAGAATTTTTGACATGATACCGCACACTCCTTACGTTTCGCTTTTCAGCTTTTTTTGTTTGCGTTTCTGCTGTCGGATATCTGATCCGATAAACTCCACCCTTCTCAGAGTACCGATGATTCTTGAAATAATTCTGGCCTCATATATTTCCTGCAGTTTGGACAAAGAAAGATTTGTGCTGACAATAGTCGGTTTGGAAAGAATGGTTCTGGTGTTGAGGAGCTGATAGAGTGCTGCTACCGTAAACCGGGAATAAAACTCTGTTCCCAGATCGTCCAATATCAGCAGATCACATTCCGTTGTCAGCTGTTCAATGGACACAGAATTATCGGAAAACGACTCAAAGGCGATATTCTCTCTGGAAAGTTTATTCAGCAGAACAGGCGCTGAGGTGTAAATGACACCAAAGCCGTTCTGTATCAGTTCGTTAGCAATGGCAAGTGAAAGATGTGTCTTGCCCAAGCCGGGTGCACCTTGAAACAGCAGACCAGGCGAATGAAGCTCAAAATCATGGGCATACTTTTTACAAAATCCCAATACCCCCGTCATATGTGTATATTCGCTGATTTTTCCGGCAGATGACAGCGTTTTGGAATAGTAATCGAGTGAAAAGCTGTCAAAGTCTGAAAGTGAAAGCGGTGAAGTGCTGTTCAGCCTGTCATAGGATATCTGCCGAAGCAGACTTTTCATACAGCTGCACATCTTTCCGTCTATATCGCCCCTGTCACGGCATGCCGGACAATGATACCATGGTTCCAGATAATTGTCCGGAAAATTGAAACTGTGAAGAATCTGTGTCAGTTCCTTCTGAAGGGCAAGATTCGTTTCCTTGAGTGACTCCAATTTTGTTTTGACATCTGCTCCGCCCAGAACCGCTTTTGCGGCAGCAACCGATGTTCTCGCAATCTTATGTTCGATTTCCTCTGCACGGGGCGAACGTGCATAAAGAATGCTGCGGCGCTGTTCCAGAGCAGCTTCTGCCTCTGTACGACGCTTCTGCATTTCCTGTTCCGCTGTGTTGTATATTTCCGCAGAATAACTCAATCGTCCCACTCCTCATCTAACACGCTGGTACTTTCGTAATCTTCTATGTCATAAGTTCCTTCATAATCTTTTTTTGCTTTGGACTGCTTCTTGACAGAAGTCAACTGTTTGATCTGGGAAACCTCATGAATTCCCGCCTGATACCAATTGGTCAAAATAGACGCAATATACTTGAGAATATATTTACCTTTGGTGTTTACACACGCTTCATATGCCGCTCGCAGCATTTCATCAGAAAACTGCCATGTATTGATCCACAAATTCGCCATTTCGCTTTCTTTTTCGGTAGGAGAATGGTCATCCATACCGAAAATACGCTGAATGCGCTTAGCGGCATCTCGCCCGCTGAGCAGCTGCTTGATTCTTTTTTCTGCTGCATCCAGTGTGGTGATCTCGTCATCTGCCCATGAAATCGCCATTTTTTCGATATAGCGCATATTCCCTTTGCCGATTCCCACTGCATATTGCATCAACATGATCAGCACCTCTACCGGCAATCCGTCGTGTTCATGTATCAGCAGCAAGGTTGCTTTGTCATTGTTGCTGGTCATTCTGCCGAAAATTTCATCGGCACTTCGCATCAGAAAGGCGACTCCCTCGTCTTCCTTCATTCTCTTGCCCAGATATTTTGTATCGGGTTTTTCAGGACGTGACAGAACACGTTTCTTTCCGGACGGCTCCTGCGGCTGCGGCATAGGGACAGCAGGCACTTCTGCCGGAACTGGAATAGTTTCCTCTTCGGTATCAAGCACTGTATTTTCCGCTGCGGTGCCGGGCGTCAGCAGATTGTCATTCAGACATACCACACCTGTTTCTGTCCAATACTGCATACTGTCTCTGACATCTGCCTCATGCATGGAAAGTGCCTGTGCAATATCACTGACAGAAAATTCCTTCCCTGCATAGCGCAGTATCCATAAAATCACCTTCAACTGTGCCGCTCCTGCCAATTTCAGGTGTTGGTCAACTAATACGCTGGGTACAGCAAAAACGCTGTTCCATACCCCCAGATTCAATTGATAACCCATTGTTTCCTCCATGATTCACTGCTTGTTTTCCTTTTTCTCTTCACAACGATTATACCACAAATCATATGGTTTGAACAGACCATTTCATAAAATAAGGGAAAATGATTTTGCCTGCTGCACAAAAAAACTATCTGCCCCGTGCGGCAATCTCACGGGCTTTCTCCAGCAAAATTTCCCGTTCATTGGTCAATGTGCCTTCAATCACACACTCAAGCAGTTCGCTGAGAATCTGCCCGATCAGCATACCGTCTTTGATGCCGAGTGCAATCAGATCTTTTCCGTTGACGGCTAAGCGTTTGAGAGTATAGGCAGTCTGGCTGCTGGCTTCCTCTACGCAAAGTGCGTACAGCTTATCAAAATAGGCTGCGGCTTCTTCTGTAACCGGAACACCCTTTGCGTTGAAATCTGCTTTTTGCAGCTGCAGCAGCTCACGCCACAGATTTTCTCCAGTTTTGCTGAGAAAACGCCTGACAGACTTGTTTTTTAAGGACGGGTGATCGTCATGCAGCAGTACCAGCTGACTGACCTGCGCTATGGTGCGGTTATCGTATCTAAGCCGCCGCAGAACAGTATGCGTGATCTCCTCGCCCAGAAAAGCATGACGCTTGAAATGACCCACACCCTTTTCGTCAAGTGTAAAAGCACTTGGCTTTCCGATATCGTGAAAAAGTGCCGCCAGTCTTAGAATACGTTCAGGGGGTGTATTGGCAACTGCCTTTACAGTATGCGTCCACACATCAAAGGCATGGTGCGGGTTGCGCTGGTCAAACCCGATCATCGGCGTGATTTCCGGAATAACAACCGCTAGTACATCAGAAAATTCCGACAAAACTGCTTCGGCATTCTGTCCTATCAGCAGCTTATCCAGTTCTGAATGTATACGTTCCGCTGAAATATTTTTCAGGAGTTCCGCATTGCGGTGAATAGCGGCGGCAGTATCGGAGGCAATATGAAAACCGAAACGGGACGCAAAACGCAGCGCCCGCATAATCCGCAGACCGTCCTCCTGAAAACGTTCATCGGCATTGCCAACACAGCGTATAATGCCCTGCTGTAAGTCCTCTCTGCCGTTAAAGTAATCTATCAGCCCTTCCTGATCATTGTATGCCAGTGCATTGATGGTAAAATCCCTGCGCAGCAAGTCTTCCTTTACATCAGCTACAAAGGTAACGGAAGAGGGTCTTCTGTTGTCAACATAAGCGCCGTCTGTCCGGAAAGTAGTGATTTCATAATTCTGCCCCTGATAGCGAATAGTTACTGTACCATGTCTGAGACCGTTTTCAATGATATTGGGCATCTGAAGTGTATCAAGTGTCTGCTGGGGCAAAGCAGAAGTACAGATATCCCAATCGTCAGGTGTTTTTTGCAAAAGGCTGTCACGCACACAGCCTCCTACTGCGTAGGCACGATAGCCGTTCTGCTGTAAACGGCTGATAAGATACCGGACACTTTCCGGTATGTCAATAAATGGCATCATCAGAATCCTCCTTCAACAAAAAGCACCCCCAATGATAAACATTGAAGATGCTGTTGCTGTTCTTATATAATTTCTTTCCAAAGTCTTATTCAGCGGATTGGCTCGATGCTGCTGCAGAGTGTTCAGACGTTTCGGAAGCCTGCTGTGAAGTTTCGCCGGAAGTCTGCTGTGAAGTTTCACCGGAAGTCTGCTGTGAAGTTTCACCAGAAGCCTGCTGTGAAGTTTCGCCGGATACTTCCGATACAACAGAGCTTTCACCAGTAATAGACTCTGTCTGAGATTTAGAACTATTCTTGCCGCCGAAGTAGGAAATCGCATTCAGAACAATAACAAATACAAAAAATCCGATTGCTACAAATTTCGTAATCTTAGCAAACATTGCATCTGCTGTCTTTGCCTTGCCACGCTTTGCGAACGAATCCGCACCGCCGGTGATTGTACCCAGACCTGCATCATGTCCTTCCTGAAGAATGATAACGATAATCATGATGACGGACAAAAGAAGAACCAATGCACCGATGATAATTTCCCAAACGCCCATATTAAAAATCCTCCTAAAAAGTTGCTTTTGATCAACAATACTTATCCATGATAACACAAAGTTTTGCTAAAATCAAGTATGATAAGACATTTTTTTCGATTTTATTCCCAGCCGCTTTACGGACGGAAAAACGCCTGTGAAGCGGCTGACATTTCAGAATTTTCAAAGAAGCTCTGCTCCCTGAGTGGAACATTTAAACTGCCCTGTAAAGGTGAAGCT
>CADCQO010000069.1 GCA_902803585.1 uncultured Ruminococcus sp. | reverse complement strand
CTTCTTCGAAGTATTCTGTTATTCCGTTATTTTTCATAAATTCTATTATATCATACTTTCCTAATTTTTGAAAATTGATTTCCGTGTTATAGATTCCACATAAACCTCTTATACTGAACACAACAAAACAAAAGGAAGTGAGCTTATGCAGCAAAAAATATTTTTCGCACTCGGTACCGTCAATACAATAACACTCTATACTGACGGTTATTCACAGGTGCTGGATGAAGCGGCAGACGTTGTGCATACTCTGCACCAACAACTTTCTATGTTTGAGCAGGACAGCGAAGTTACCTCCATTAACCGTTTTTCTGGTCGGAAACCTGTCACTGTTTCACCTGACACTTTCACACTCATAAAAGATTCTGTACGTTTTTCAGAGCAGACAGACGGCTGTTTTGATATCACGACGGGTACGCTGAACCGGTTATGGAAACAGGCTTTCAAAACCGGACAGTCACCCGACAAAAAGGCTCTCAGAAATGCCGGAAAACTAACAAATTATCGGGACATTCTCCTTGATGAGTCGGAACAAACCGTAAAGCTCCGCAAAAAAGGACAGCAGCTTGATTTGGGAGCCATTGCCAAAGGGTACGCCGCCGATAAGGTGTGCCGGCTGCTGAAACATCACGGAATCACGGAGGCTCTGCTTAATTTTGGCGGTACAGTAGTTTGTATGGGAAAGCCCAGAACCGTAGGAATACAAAATCCCTTTGCACCAACAGGTGAAGCCTTCGCCGCTGTTACAGTGGAAAATCGGGCGGTCGTTTCCTCCGGTATCTATGAACAGGGCATGAAAATCAACGGTCAGTTCTGTCATCATATTATAAATCCCCTGACAGGTTATCCCTGTACAACGGATATCGTCAGCATCACGCTGATCGGACAAAACGCTGAAGCATTAGATGCACTGGCTACCTCGCTGTTCATGACGGACAGTAGCACGACACTGCATTTGCTGAGGCTGTATCGGGCGGATATGATCTGCATTACCAGCAATCGTGAAATTTTTGCATCAGACGGATTGAAAGACAACATTCATTTCTTAACTGCATAGGAGGTATTCATTATGAAAAATACATCGGTCAACAAACAAAAGCGCTTTCCCCTTATAGCTGTTCTCAGGGCCTGCATTCAGCTTATTTCATTCATTATTATGCCCGCTTTGTTCATTACTATTTTCTCCTCTATCGGTGAATTGTGGCATGCGGCTTTCAGCGGAACATTCTCCCTCGATGCTTACGGCTGGAAAATCGTACTTCTGCTTGCTGTATTCGGTACAACCATTATCTTCGGACGCTTTTTCTGCGGGTTTGTCTGTTCCTTCGGCGCTATGCAGGATCTCCTGTGGCAGGGCGGCAGACACCTTCCTAAAAAAATCACTGTCCCCGCAAAGCTTGACAAAATACTCCGTTTCGGAAAATATGCGGTTCTGCTCTTTATCGCTGCAGCCGTCTGGGGCTTCGGACAGTTTAACTGGGCGGGCGCTGATCCCTGGAGTATCTTCGGAATGTACTTCACTTTCAGAGGTTTCGCCTCACCCGCTTATCTGCTTTCATTAGGCGGTGCGCTGATGCTCGTTATCATCATCGGTTCCTTTTTCATCGAACGTTTTTTCTGCAAATACCTTTGCCCCCTCGGTGCATTGTTCAGCATTCTTTCACGATTCCGCCTCCTCAAAATCAGCAAGCCTACCGCTAACTGCGGCAGCTGTACCCTTTGCAGCAAAAAATGCTCCATGTCGCTCCCCCTTTCACAGTATGACAGCATTCGTTCCGGTGAGTGTATCAACTGTATGAAATGTACTTCTGTTTGTCCCAGAAATAACGCACAAATTCAAACCGTTCCTGCCGTTTCGGGTGCAATGGCGGCGGCCGCTCTTATGGGTGTTTCCTATATTGGCACACTTCCCGTACAGTCAGCTGACACGGTAAAGCTCAGCACAGATACGGTATTTTCACAGGAAAATAATGTCGGTCAGTATAAGGACGGTACTTACTCCGGTACTGCTCAGGGCTATCATGGCAATGTTTCTGTAAATGTTACTGTCAGCGGCGGCAATATCACCGAAATTACTGTCGTTTCTCATCAGGATGACAATGAGTTCTTTGAGAGAGCAAAAAACAGCATTCTTCCCGCTGTTTTAGCTGCACAAAACACAAATGTGTCGGCCGTCAGCGGCGCCACTTTCAGCAGCAAGGGCATTATCAATGCTATCGCTGATGCACTGTCCGGACAGCTTTCCGGCGATGCACAGCAAATTACTTCTGTTCCATCTGAACAGCCTTCCCAGAACAGCACGTTTGAAAGAAAAAAGCGTCGCCGCCAGAATCTGAACGAAAACAGTCAGGAATCATCCGGAGAAATATCTCAGGAAAGCTCTCAGGAAAGTTCTGAAGAAACATCTCAGGAAAGCTCTCAGGAAAGTTCTGAAGAAACATCTCAGGAAAGCT
>CADCQO010000068.1 GCA_902803585.1 uncultured Ruminococcus sp. | reverse complement strand
TGACGCATTCAGTACCCTGCTGACGCTGTGCGGTCATAAATTAACGACAGTTTTTGACGGTACACAGGTCATCACAAAACTGACAGCGCACCGTTACCATATCGTTGTACTGAATGAGAATATTCCCCGTATTCCTGCCCGTGACCTGATAAAGGAATGCAGAACCAGACGGATCCCTGTGATTGTTCTGTCGGAAAGGCCTGTTAATTCCGGCATCCTCTCCTCAGAGCCGCTGGCCAATGCGTATCTTTCTCTGCCGTTCCTGCCGAATGAACTGCTGGAAATGATCGGGCGTGTTCTGGCACAGCAGCAAAGTCAGGAGAAACTGCTGTTTGAAGAGGCTGAAATAGAAGCATCTGATTTTTCTATGAATCAGCAACTGGCAGTGACGGAAGGGGAAACGGCTGTTTTCCGGTCGCTGCTTCGGCATGAGCCGGTCAACCAAAAGCGGGCCGTTCCGTATATTGCCGCCTTGAACCATAAGTTTGCAAGGCTCAGAAAAAATGTCCGTATCAGATATCTTATCAATGACGGATACAGGTTGGTGAAGTTGAATTATGAATAAAGCAAGAAAAAGATTTATCCTTTTAACAGAGCTCACGATTGTTTTGCTGCTGTCCTGTCTGTTGGCTGTCATCAATGTGCTGAATTTTACGATGGCGGCAGATGATGCTGATTTTCTGACGGAGCATATCGCGCAGAAACACGGTGTACTGAACAAAAACGGAAACAACAGCAATCCTCTGCCCAGACCGGAATCCTCTGAAGAAATGTCAGGAGAGGTCTCACGCACCAGCACTACCAACACAGCCGCCCGTACAGATACGCAGATAAACAGCGACAGCGGAAAAAATTATAAGCCTTTCCGCTTCGATAACGGACGAATCGGCTTGATGGGGCCGGATTCTCCCGAAATGAATTCTTCACTGCGGTATTTTACTTACGCATTTGATAAAGAGGGCAATATTGAAGCGGTTGATTTCCGTATGTCAGCGGTCAGTGAAGAAGAAGCCAAAGCATGGGCAAGCAGTCTGCTGGACGGTACGACCGGCTGGACAAATGTCACTTACCGTTATCGGGTTTATACCGACGATCACAAAACATTTGTTACCGTCATTGACCAGAGCCGTGAATTGTGGCCGTGCTACAGAATCCTGATTATCTCTGTGATCGGCGGTGTAATTCTGATTGTTGTCAGCTTTTTGCTGTCATGGCTTATCGGAAGCAAGCTGTTCAAACCTCTGGAAGAAGCGGATCGCAAGCAGAAGCTTTTCGTTGCCAAACTGGAAAATGAATTCAAAGTTCCTCTGACGGTCATCAATGCTGATACCGAAACACTGGAGCGGCAGAATGGCTCTAATCCGCAGACACAGTCCATTAACAAGCAGGTCAAGCGCATGACACGTCTGGTAAAAGATCTGGGTTCCCTTACAGTATTTGAAGAACCGGAAAGAAAAATCAGACTGAACATTTCCGACCTTCTGACAGCGGTACTGGAAAACAGCCGCCAGCAGTTTACAGATAAGAAAATCGCACTGGATTATTCCATTGAGCCGGATATCACTCTCTATATGAGTGACGAAACCGCTGCCAAGCTGTTCCGTGAACTGTTGTCCAACTCCCTGAAATTCTCTGTATCGAAGGCATCATTTGCTTTGCAGAAGCACCATGACCGCATCAAATTGATACAGACTAACGATACCTCTTTACCGGACGGCAGTTATGACCAGATTTTCGACCGGTTTACGGTACTGGAAAATGCCGCAGGAACAGACGGCGCAGGTCTGGGCTTGTCGTATGTCAAAGATATTGTCCGTTCCAACGATGGCCGTATCAGCGCCGGCGTAAAAGACGGCATAATGACCATTACAATAGATTTATAATTGCAGGAGGTGAAGGTCATGGCAGTAGTTTCTAATCCTGTTGTTGTCATGAAGCGATACGAATTAAAGTCTATTATGAGTCCCGAACAGACGGAATATTTCAAAAAGAGTGTCGAGGGACACATGAAGATTGACAAATTCGGCTTAACGTCCATCGCTTCTCTGTATTATGATACACCAAACTATCGGCTTATACGCACATCGGTTGAAAAGCCGCCTTTTAAAGAAAAAATCAGGCTTCGTTCCTACGGTCTGGCGACAGATACTTCACCGGTATTTTTAGAGCTGAAACGAAAAGCCTATGGCATCGTTTACAAAAGACGTGTACAGTCTACGATCCCACTGGTCAAAAAGTTTTTTTACGGCGAGGGCGATATCTGTGCAGGCGGTCAGATCAACAGAGAGATCACCACTTTCCGTGATTACTATCAGACGCTTGTACCTGCCTGTCTGATTGTCTATGACAGAATAGCCTATTATCAGCCGGACGGCGACCTCCGTCTTACGATTGACCACAATCCCCGCTATCGTTACGAAGACCTGAATCTGACGACTTCTATGGAGGGGCATTCCCTGCTGAAGGAAGGATACACGATTCTCGAAGTCAAAGTACAGCAGGCCGTACCGCTGTGGCTTTCAGAGATTCTGACAAGGGGACATATCTACAAAGGAAGTTTCTCCAAATACGGCGAGGCTTACCGTCAGCAATTACTAAAAGTTAGAAATGAAAGGAATGTCTGATTATGTTTGATTCTATTTATACCTCTACCGGTGTTTCCGCCTCGCAGTTCTTTATTATGGCGGCGGCCTCGATTGTTTCTGGTTTTCTTTATGCGTGGATTATGTCTTTCCGTATCCGTGCAAAAAAGCGTTTCTTTATCGTAACAGCTGTGGTTCCCTTTATTGTAGCGGCAGTAATTACATTTGTCAGCGGAAATATCGGTGCAGGCGTTGCGGTCGGCGGTGCTTTCAGTCTGATTCGTTTCAGAAGCGCCCCCGGCAGTGCAGATGAAATCAGTTCTCTGCTGATTGCGATGGGTTCCGGTATTGCTTTCGGTATGGGCTATGTCGCCTACGGCGTAATTATTCTCGTTGGTATGGCGCTTATCTATCTGGTACTGTCCCTGCTGCCCATTTTTGAGCATAAATTTATGACGGAAGAGAGAATGCTGCGTATCACTATTCCGGAATCCCTCGAATATTCCGGCGCATTTGATGATACTTTCCGTCATTATCTCAGAAGCTATGAAAACACCGGTGTCAAGACAACGGGTATGGGCTCCATGTTCCGTTTGTCCTTCAGAATCGTCATGAAAGACCCCGCTGAAGAAAAAGCATTCATTGACGAGCTTCGTACCAAAAACGGCAATCTGGAAATTTCTGTTCTGCCCTATACAGAGCCGCAGAACCAACTGTAAAGGAGTGTGTCACCATGAAGAAAAAAGGTATTGTACTCTTTCTCTCGCTGCTGTTATCTGTCAGCACCCTCACTGCCTGTTCCAATAACGGCGGCAGTTCCGACAGTTCCGGCACTTCCAGAACAACCTCTTCTGTTTCTCAGGCATCCGATGCTGCTTCGGGCAAAGATAATAAAGAAACGTCAAAAAGCACTTCCTCCGACACTTCCTCTGTATCTTCCGAAAGCAGCAGTGAGCCTTCCTCAGATTCTGATATGTTTTCCGACAGTGACACCAAAGACGTTACCGGTGAAACTGTTAATGCAGAGATCACGCTTTCCGGTTCATCGGCCACGATTTCCGACACCACGAGAGGTTCTTTTGCAGATGGTGTTCTGACAATTACCTCAAAAGGAATTTACAAAGTCACCGGTTCATCTGAAAATGTTACGATCCAGATCAACGACAACAACAAATCGGGCAATATCTATCTGATACTGGATAATGTCACTATGACCAACAGCAGCAATTCCTGTATCTATGCAGAAGCCTGTGACAAGCTGATTGTGCAGAACATAGGCACTTGTTCGCTGAGTTACACCAACAGCGATTCTTCCGCTAAAGCAGACGGTGCAATTTATTCAAAAGACGATGTTACCATCAACGGCAGCGGTTCGCTGGAGATTACTTCTTCGCTGCATGGCATCGTTGTCAAAGATGACCTCAAGATTACCAATACCACTTTGAATGTTTCAGCGGAGGACATTGGTATTCAGGCGGGCAAATCTGTACGCATCAAGGGCGGTACGGAGAACGTAACATCTGGTCATGACGGCATACAGCTTTCCGGCAAAGACAACGACTCCTATTTCTACTACGAAAATGCTGATATGACAATCACTTCGGGCTACGATGGCATTTCTGTGAAGGCAGAAGACGATACGAAAGACTTTACCGGTTATGTTGCATTCAACGGCGGTCAGATGTTCATTACAACGGCATCAGGCAAAGGTGCAGCCAATTCAAAGGACAGCAATACTTCTCAGAAGGGTATCAAGACAGACGGCAATATTTCTGTCACAGATACAGCTCTGACCGTTTCTGCGGCAGACGATGCTATTCACGGTAATGCTGATATCACAATACATTCCGGTGTAGTAACAGTTTCCTCCAGTGATGACGGCATTACAGCTTCCGGCAATCTGACCATCAACGGCGGTATGGTAAAAGTCTTACAGTCCTACGAAGGTCTGGAGGCGGAAAATGTAACGATCAATGACGGTTCAGTCGATGTTGTGGCAAGCGATGACGGCATCAACTGCGCAGGCGGCTCAGATACTTCTTCTGATGATGACAGGCCGAATCCGTGGGGCGGCAACACCAATGCTACCCTTACCATCAACGGCGGTCAAATTTACGTCAATGCACAGGGGGACGGTCTGGACAGCAACGGATCCATTTACATTACAGGCGGCACAACCATCGTTGAAGGCCCGACTAACGGCGGTAACGGCGCACTGGATAAGGGAGATGGCAGCGGCTGTGTTGCAAGCATTACAGGCGGTATCGTACTTGCCGTCGGTACTTCAGATATGGCGGTGAACTTTGACAGCGGTACACAGTGTTCTGCACTTGTTTCTTTGTCAGGCGGCGAGGGAACGACCATTACCGTTGATGATGGTTCAGATTTCTCCTTTACTGCGTCCAAGAACTTTGCCTGTGCAGTTTATTCTTCACCGAACCTTGCACAGGGCAGCACTTACACCATCACAGCAGGCGACAATACAGCGACTCTTGACTTTACTTCTTCGCAGTTCTATTCTGACGTGGCAGGCGGTCATGGCGGCGGTTTTCCCGGCGGCATGAGATGATCGGCGTATAGTTATCAGCTTTCAGCGTTCAGAACCGAAATTTCATCAGTAAAAAATACGGGGCAGTTTCACCGATAATTTGTGAAACTGCCCCGTTCTTTTCGGACTTGTCAAGGTATATTTTGGTACAGGTGATCTGTTATAATAGAAAATAGGAAGAAATAAGGAGCACTGCGCCATAAAAGTGGTGTTTTGGTGGAAAAAGTTTTTTCATACAATCTGCACGAAAAAGGTACATATATATTGTACCTACAAAATCTTGACAACACAATATATAGTGGTATAATAGAATTCAGCCCGTTGACCGGCGCTTTGCTGGCGGGCTTATTTTTCCGTCCGTCAGCCTTCGGAAACGGAAAATTTTCTGTCGGTACCCCATAACGCATTTTACTTTTGCAGAACACCATCTCGCATTATACCCCAAAATGATGGTGAATGCAACTTATTTTTTCCTATGAGGGATATATATTTTAAAAGGAGAGATGATGAATGAAAATCATTAAGAGAAATTCTTCGGAAGAGGTTTTTGATGGTGCGAAAATCATCAGTGCTGTTACCAAGGCAAATAATGCGTGTGACAGACCCTATCTGACCTATGAACAAATCAAGGATATTGCAGAGTATGTAGAGTACAAATGTATGAAGATGGGGAGAGCGGTATCGGTAGAAGAAATACAGGATATGGTAGAAGACCAGATTATGGCGAAGGGTGCGTTTGAATTGGCAAGACGCTATGTAAAGTACCGCTATAACCGTTCTCTTATCAGACGTGCCAACACCACCGACAACAAAATTCTCAGCCTCATCGAGTGCAACAATGAGGAAGTCAAACAGGAGAACTCCAACAAAAACCCGACTGTCAACAGCGTACAGCGTGACTATATGGCGGGTGAAGTGAGCAAAGACCTTACCAAGCGCATTTTACTGCCCCCTGATATTGTTGAGGCACATGAAGCGGGTATTATCCATTTTCACGACAGTGATTATTTTGCACAGCATATGCACAACTGCGACCTTGTGAATCTGGAAGATATGCTCCAGAACGGTACCGTTATCAGTGAAACACTGATCGAAAAGCCTCACAGCTTCTCGACAGCCTGCAATATCGCTACACAGATTATTGCACAGGTAGCCAGCAACCAGTATGGCGGTCAGAGCATCAGCCTGACACATCTGGCACCGTTTGTACAGATTTCCAGAGAAAAAATCAAGCGTGAATTTCTTGCGGAATTAGCAGAGATGGAATGCACAATTTCCGAAGAAAAAATAGACGCTATCGTAGAAGAAAGACTGCGCAAAGAAATTACGAAGGGCGTACAGACGATTCAGTATCAGGTTGTGACACTTCTGACAACGAACGGACAGGCACCGTTTGTCACTGTGTTTATGTATCTTAACGAAGCAAAGGACGAGCGGGAAAAGAAAGACCTTTCCATGATTATCGAGGAAACGCTCCGTCAGCGCTATATCGGCGTAAAGAATGAAGAAGGCGTATGGGTCACACCAGCTTTTCCGAAGCTGATCTATGTTCTGGAAGAGGACAATATCACTCCCGAAAGCAAGTACTGGTATCTGACAGAACTGGCGGCAAAATGTACTGCCAAAAGAATGGTACCTGACTACATTTCCGAAAAGGTCATGCTCAAAAACAAGATTGACAAAAACGGTGACGGCCATTGTTATACCTGTATGGGCTGCCGCAGCTTCCTGACACCCTATGTAGATCAGGACGGCAACCCGAAATATTACGGCCGTTTCAATCAGGGCGTTGTAACCGTTAATCTGGTAGATATCGGTTTATCCGCTCATAAAGACATCAACAGGTTCTGGGAAATCTTTGACGAGAGAATGGATCTTTGTCACAGGGCACTCAGACAGCGTCATGAAAGACTGAAAGGAACTCTTTCAGATGCCGCACCGATTTTGTGGCAGTACGGCGCAATTGCCCGTCTGAAAAAAGGTCAGCCGATAGATTCGCTGCTGTACGGCGGTTATTCCACTCTTTCTTTAGGTTATGCCGGCTTGTGGGAGTGTGTATACAGCTTGATCGGAAAGAAACTGACAGAAGAAGAGGGCAAGGAGCTTGGTTTGCAGATTATGCGAAAGCTCAACGCATACTGTGCAAAATGGAAGCAGGAAGAAAACATAGATTACAGTATTTACGGCACTCCTCTGGAGAGTACTACCTACAAGTTTGCAAAGTGCCTGCAAAAGCGTTTCGGCATTATCGAGGGCGTTACCGACAAAAATTATGTGACGAACAGCTATCATGTCCACGTTACTGAGGAAATCAATGCTTTTGATAAGCTGAAACTGGAATCCGAGTTCCAGACTTTATCTCCGGGCGGTGCAATCAGCTATGTTGAAGTACCGGATATGCAGGATAATCTGGAAGCGGTGCTCAAAGTAATGCAGTTTATCTACGAAAATATCATGTACGCAGAACTGAACACGAAGAGCGATTATTGTCAGGTATGCGGCTATGACAGCGAAATCCAGATTGTTACAGATGATGACGGTAAGCTGGTGTGGGAGTGCCCGAACTGCCATAACCGT
>CADCQO010000067.1 GCA_902803585.1 uncultured Ruminococcus sp. | reverse complement strand
CTCGATGGACGCTCCTTATGATCCGAACGCTCCCTACACCGGTTATGGTATGCCGAACGGCTCGATGGACGCTCCTTATGATCCGAATACTCCTTATACTGGTAACAGCGATACGCCGCCCCAGTGATAAGTTTTTGTCCTGTGTCAGCAATTTTGTTTACTGCCAGACGAATTGCGTCGGAAGGAATCTACCTATGAAAAAATATCGCCTGATAATGGCGGCTGCGCTGTCCGCTTTGCTTCTTGCATGCGGTTGTACAAACAAGGCTGTCCAAAATGAAAAACCTGTATCGGTCGTATCTTCTCCCGTTTCAAAGGTCAGTACACCCTCTGAGGTGTCGGAAATATCGGCTATAGAAAGCACAGTTGTTTCTGAAAGTGTGCCGGAACCGGCTTACAGCGAAATCAGCAGCACTGCAAGTACCTCCTCCACAGATGACGTTTCTTCTGAAAGCAGGAACGAGTCTTTGATTTCGGACACAGAACAAAGTGTAGAGCCATCGGAGCTTTCTCAACAGGAAGAATCTTCTTCTGACGATACTTCACAGACAGAACCTTCTGAAAGCAGCGTTCAACAGGAAGAATCTTCTTCTGACGATACTTCACAGACAGAACCTTCTGAAAGCAGCGTTCATGATCTTTCCTCTGACGATCCTGAAGATTCCCCTGTGAACATTGAAGGACTGGAAAACAAGTATTTTGTCAAAAAACTCAGCGAACAGGAATTAAAGGATTTTGCCTGCCTTTACCATGCTGTTGTAAACTGTGAGCAGAAAGCGGAATTTTCACATGATGTCCCCTCTGATCAGCTCGACAAAATGATGTTCCTACTGAACTATGACTGTCCGGAGCTGATTCACGTCAGCGGCGACTATATGCCCTATTACAGCGATGTTTACAGCGAGTATGTCACGGGGGTACGCTTTACCTACCACATGACAAAGGACGAATATCAGAAGTGTCGGGAGGAACTGGAAACCTTTCGTAAACAACTGCAGGAAAACACCCGTGATATGAATCCCTATGAAACTGAAATGTATGTGTATCAGATGCTGTTTGAACAGACAGTCTTTGATGATTATGCTGCCCGAGCCGGTTCCGTTTACGGTGCGCTGATCGAACACCGTGCACGATGCGAAGGCATCAGCAAGGCTTTTGCATGGTGTATGCAAAGCTGTGGTGTGGAATGTCTGACGGTGGCAGGAATTCCGCTGTGGGAAAACAACGGCGCTTATGCGGGGCATTCGTGGAACATTATCCATCTGGAGGACGGTTATTATCATGTTGACCTCACTGCTGACAATCTTAAAAATTACAGCGGTGAAGTGACAGTGCCGCTGTATGGTTTTCTGAATGCAGATGATGAACAGGTACGCCGTACACATTTGGTCAATGATTTTTTCGTGTCGCTGGGTGTGCCTGAATGTACATCTGACCTGATGAATTACCACAAAAGATTGGGCCAGTACATCGGCAGCGATGATAATATGCAGAATTGCTTTGACATTATCCTGCAGAACCGCTATCATGAAGGAGAAAACACACAAATTTCTATCCGTTTGGATACATCTGACACATATCAGTATTTCATCGACAGCTGGGAAGACTGGTTTGAGCAATTCCGCCAGATGAATGGTTATAGTCCCTGCAATAGCACCATATATTATAATGATGTGGCACTGACAGTAGTGATTGATATTCGTACTGTTTAAGCTGTCACCATCTCTGTAAAACAAAAAAAGGAGAAAGGCATCTATGAAAAAAAAGCTATCTATTGACAGAATCGGCACCAGAGGCAGTATCGCCCTTCTGGTTCTCGGAATCTTCTGTCTGCTGTTCGGTAGCTATCTGCAAATCAAAAACAACCAACTGCCGTCTGATGCTGTGGAAATTACTGCGGAGATCAGCGGTTTTCAGAATACAGAAGATTCCACATATCAATCACCTTTTACTCTGGTAACTTATACCATTGACGGAAAAACCTACTCCAACATTCCGCTCGGTCAATATGAAGGTTCGTGGAAAGTTGGTGGAAAAGTCAATATCTGCTGCAACAACAGTAATCCTACCCATATCTGGACGAGAACCATGCAGTATCAGGGAATATTTTACATTCTCTTTTCCATTTCTTTCCTGATAGTAGCCATATACAAACTTTTTCAGTTCCGTAAAGTCAAAGGTGTCAACGAGCATGAAAGCGATCTTGATGAAAGCGGCAGGGAAAAATTCAAGATTTCTTCCTTCATTCTTCCTTTTTCTGCCGGTATCCCCTTCACGGTCAGCGGCATTATTTACTGGTTCATGGAACATTCTGTTTTTGGCATTGCTGTCGCTGTTCTGGGCTTTGCCGCTGTTCTCACAGGCATTTTCTCACTCATTGATTTCATACAATACAAAAAATCAGCATCTATCAGGAAAATTGAAAGTGGAAAATTGTAGTTTGTCTGCCGATTCTTTCCCTTAACCAAAGTATGCCGAACCGTGACTGTGCTGTCATCTGGTTCGGCATATTTTGTATATTGTCAGAGCATTCTGTCAGTTCTTTTGCATTTGCGGTGCAGAATCTTCGCGCAGACCGCTATTTACTTTTGTGCGATTTTGTGGTAGAATTGAGATTGCCAAAAATTTCACGAGAGATGAAGGAAAATTATATGAATCAAATTTGTGTTGAACCGAGAAGCCTTAACGGAACTGTTTCGATGCCGCCCTCTAAAAGTGCCGCTCATCGGGCAATCATCTGTGCCGCTCTCGCTAAAGGTAAAAGTGTTCTCCGTCCAGTGACACTTTCCAACGATATTCTCGCTACTATCAGATGTATGAAGGCACTTGGTGCAGAAATAAGTTTAGAAGGTGATAAACTGACCGTTGACGGCACAAACACCTTTTCATGTCAGAATGTTACACTGGACTGCGGTGAAAGCGGCTCGACTCTTCGTTTCCTTATACCTTTGGCGGCGGCCGGAGGGGTGTCTGCTGTCTTTACCGGACATGGAAAGCTTCCGGAACGTCCTATCGGCGTACTGACGGACTGTTTGCCCCAACATGGCACTCAATGCCTTACGGAAGGCGGCTTGCCCCTTCGGATTGATGGCGCGCTCAAAAGCGGTACTTTTTCCGTTGCCGGACACATCAGTTCGCAGTTTATCACAGGTTTGCTGCTGTCTTTGCCGCTGCTCAAGGGTGACAGCGAAATTGTTCTCACTTCCCCTGCACAGTCTGTCGGGTATATTGATATGACGATAGATGTTATGAAAGATTTCGGTGTCAATGTTACGGCGACTCCTGACGGCTGGCATATTGCAGGCAATCAGCACTATCAGCCTCGCACCTATACGATCGAGGGTGACTGGTCACAGGCGGCTTTCTTTATGACCGCCGCTGCTCTCGGTGGACGGATCACCATTGATAACCTCAATCCCGATTCAAAACAGGGGGATAAAGCCTGCATGGAAATTTATGCGCGTTTTGGTGCAAAAATCTCGGTTAATGAACAGGGACATATTACCATCGAGCACGACCAGCTGAAAGGAATTCCCATTTATGCAGCAGATATTCCCGATATGGTGCCGGCGTTAGCAGTAACAGCCGCTTTTTGTGAGGGAACAACCGTTATCACTGGTGCAGAACGGCTGAGAATCAAGGAATGCGACAGACTTGCCGCTATGCGTGACGGCTTATCCCGCTTGGGGGCGGATATCCGTGAAACAGAGGACGGACTGATTATTAACGGTGTCAGGAAACTGCGTGGTGGTTTTGCAGAGGGATACAACGATCACCGCATTGTCATGTCTCTGGCTGTAGCTTCAGTTGGTGCTTCTGGCAATATCACTCTTTCGGACATGGAAAGTATCAACAAGTCTTATCCGGACTTTTTTAACGATATACAGAAATTAGGAGGGAAAGCCTATGTCATCATGGGGTAATGGTGTAAAAATTTCTATCTTCGGAGAAAGTCACGGCGGCGGTATCGGTGTCGTGATAGACGGTTTGCCTTCGGGCGAACATATTGACAGGGACGCTCTGCTCCTGCAAATGGCGAGAAGAGCCCCCGGTAAGGATAAGGCGGCTACACCCCGCTCAGAGGCTGACCAGCCTGAAATTCTTTCGGGTCTTCTCAATGATACCACCACAGGTGCACCCCTTTGTGCTGTTATCCGCAACACGAACACCCGTTCTCAGGATTACGGCAATGTGCTAAGCTGTCCCAGACCTTCTCATGCAGATTATACCGGATTTGTAAGGTATAAGGGATTTAACGATATTCGAGGCGGCGGACATTTTTCAGGCCGGCTGACAGCACCTCTCGTTTTTGCGGGAGCAGTAGCACGACAGATTTTACTGCGAAAGGGTATCCGTATCGCCGCACATATCTGTTCTGTCGGCAATATTACCGACAAGCGCTTTGACCCTGCCAATATCCCCGACGCTCTTATGGAACGTCTTTCGTCCGCTGTTTTTGGTCTGATTGATGTCGGGCAGGAAAAGCCTATGCGTGAACTGATCGAGGATTGCCGTCTGCACTGCGACAGCATCGGAGGTACCATTGAATGTGCTGTTACAGGTGTTCCGGCGGGCGTCGGTTCACCAATGTTTGACGGAATAGAAAACGTCTTTTCCTCTGTTTTGTTTGGCATTCCTGCGGTAAAGGGGGTTGAATTCGGTGACGGCTTTGACGGTACTTTGCTTCGCGGCAGTCAGCACAACGATGCGTTTTATTATGACGGCGATACCGTCCGCACAAAAACAAACCGTCACGGGGGCATTCTCGGGGGTATCAGTTCCGGTATGCCTATTGTCTTTCGCACAGCTATCAAGGCCACACCCTCTATCGCACAGGAACAAAATACCGTTGACCTGCAGACAAAAACCAATACTGTCTTGTCTGTCAATGGACGGCATGACCCTTGTGTGGTCGTTCGGGCTGTTCCTGTTGTTGAATCGGCTGCGGCTGTTGCAATGCTGAATTTGTTAAAGGATGTGAATATGCTATGAGTTTACAGGAAATCAGAAATGAAATTGATGCGATCGACCAGCAGTTAGTCAGGCTCTTTGCCCGAAGAATGGATTGTTCCCGCCGTGTGGCAGAGTATAAGTACAATAATGGTCTGCCTATCTTCAACCCTGAAAGAGAACAGCAGGTACTCAATAAAATTGAGGCAGATGCTAAGGAATACGGCAGTTCTGCCCGTCAGCTCTATGCGAACATTATGGAACTGAGCCGTGCTTTGCAGCATGATATGCTGGGAAGCGGTGATGCTCTTCGTCAGCATATCCTTACTGCTGACAGCTATATTCCCTATCTTTCCGATAAACTCAAAATTATCTGCTTTGGTGTTTCCGGCACTTATACTCATCAGGCCTGCCGCAAACTCTTTCCTCATGCTGCTCCGGCTTTTCGTCCGACCTTTCACGACGTTTTTACTGCTCTTGAAAACGGTGAGGCGGATTTTGCAGTTGTGCCGATCGAAAACAGCTCTGCCGGTTCGGTGACTGATGTCTATGATCTGATGCTGCAGTATCGTTTTTCTATTGCTGCCGCTACCAGACTGCCGATCGAACACTGCCTTGCTGCAAAAGAAAATGTCCGCATAGAAGACATCAAAACGGTTTATTCTCATGAACAAGCCCTTTATCAATGCTCTGACTACCTCCGTTCACACACGGTTTCGCAGGAAGTCTGCCATAGTACAGCGGCTGCCGCTGACATGGTAAGCAGAAGTGACAGAAACGATATTGCTGCTATCTGCTCGGAGGAAGCCGCCCAAAAATACGGTTTGTCTGTCCTGATGAGAGGTTTCCAGAACAACCCGCACAATACCACACGTTTTCTGGTTATTTCCAAAAAACTTTACATAGAACCTTCCGCAGACAAAATCAGCCTGTGCTTTTCTTTGCCCCATGTGACAGGTTCACTTTACAATACACTTTGCCGTTTTGCAGCTGATGGGCTGAACCTTACAAAAATCGAGTCCCGTCCCAAACCTAACACAGATTTTGAGTATCTTTTCTATCTGGATTTTACCGGAACTGTCCGTGCTCCCCGCACGCTCTCTCTCCTCTGTGCACTTTCGGAAGAACTGACCGAGTTCTCATTTCTCGGAAATTATGTCGGCTGTTAACGACGAACAGACCGGAACAACGTCTTTCAAAACATTGTTTCGGTCTGCTTTTATTTTATGGGACAGAAGCAGTCTGTGTATCAGCTGCTGTATTTGGTCAAAAACCGATCTCAAATTGCCATTTTCAGATTTCAATCTGAATCTGCATCGGTTCTGATGGTAAATTTGTTGTCGGTGTAGTCACAAGTGATCTTGTCGCCGGATTTGACGGTTCCATCCAGAATATGCTCCGAAATTGCATCTTCAATATACGTCTGAATCGCTCTTTTCAGCGGTCTTGCTCCGTATATCTCGTCAAAACCTGCTTTGGCTACTGCTTCAATGGCACTTTCTGTAAAGGCTGCTTCAATGTCAAGATCCTTCAGACGCTTGTTCAGAGAAGCAAGAAGATTTCTGGCTATACGGCAGATGTCCTCACTCTTTAATTTGTGGAAAACAATGGTGTCGTCTACGCGGTTCAGGAATTCCGGCTTAAAGACTTTTTTCAGTTCCGACATCACTGCCTCACGGATTTTCTCGTCATCATTCTGCGCACTTTCTTCTCCGCCGAAAAATCCCAGAGAAGTCTGTTTTTCTGTAATCAGACGTGCACCGACATTGGAGGTCATAATGATAATGGTGTTGCGGAAATTTACATGCCGTCCCTGTGAATCAGTCAGGCGGCCTTCGTCCAGAATCTGCAAAAGCATATTGAATACATCAGGGTGCGCTTTCTCAATTTCATCAAACAGCAAAACGGAATAAGGTTTTCTTCTTACCGCTTCTGTCAGCTGTCCTCCTTCATCAAAGCCTACATATCCCGGAGGTGAACCGATCATCTTGGAAACCGTATGTTTTTCCATGTATTCTGACATATCAAAGCGGATCATGGCGTTTTCGTCACCGAAAACAGACTGTGCCAGCGCTTTGCATAATTCTGTCTTACCAACGCCTGTGGGACCTAAAAAGATGAATGAACCAACAGGACGATTCGGGTCTTTCAAACCGACACGGCCTCTGCGGATAGCCCTTGCTACCGCTGAAACGGCTTCGTTCTGTCCGATAATTCTCTGGTGAAGAGTTTCTTCAAGTTTCAGCAGACGGGCGCTCTCTTCTTCTGTCAATTGTACGACCGGTACGCCTGTCCAGCCCGATACGATCTGAGCGATGTCTTCGGGGGTGACTTCACCGTTTTTCTGGAAATTCTTCTCTTTCCAGTCGGTCTTACGGCGGGATAACTCATCACTCAGCTTTTTCTCTTCATCTCTCAGCTTGGCGGCACGTTCAAAGTCCTGTCCATTGACGGCTTCTTCTTTTTCCTGCTTGATGGCTTTCAGTTTGTTCTCGATTTCCTGCAGGTCATCAGGCGCAGTATAGGCTCTCAGTCTGACACGGGAGGCTGCTTCATCAATCAGGTCAATCGCTTTATCAGGCAGAAAACGATCAGCAATATAGCGGGACGAAAGTTTAACGGCCGATACGATGGCTTCATCTGTAATTTTGACCTTATGGTGCGCCTCGTAGCGGTCACGCAGACCTTTCAGAATCTCGATGGCTTCCTCTTCGCTCGGTTCGCCAACTGTTACCGGCTGAAAACGGCGTTCCAGTGCGGCATCTTTTTCAATGTGCTTGCGGTACTCTGCAATGGTTGTGGCACCGATAACCTGAAAGTCACCTCTTGCCAGAGAAGGTTTCAGAATATTGGCAGTATCCGCCGAGCCCTCCGCTGAACCCGCTCCGATGATAGTGTGCAGTTCGTCAATGAAAAGAATGACATTACCTGCCTTTTTGACTTCCTCAATGGCTTTGCTGATTCTGTCTTCAAATTCGCCCCTGTACTTTGTACCGGCAATCATGCCCGTCAAATCAAGCGATACGATGCGTTTGTTCTTGAGCGGTTCGGGGACGGCTCCTTCTACAATTTTTAATGCCAGTCCTTCCGCCACTGCTGTTTTACCGACACCCGGTTCACCGATCAGGCAGGGATTATTCTTTGTTCGGCGAGAAAGTATTTGTATTACACGGTCAATTTCGGTCTGACGTCCGATAACAGGATCGATTTCACCCTTTTTAGCTGCCTGTGTCAAATCCCTGCCGTATTTGTCCAGCGTTTTTGTAGAGGTTTTGGACTGTGCGCCGGCAACACTATGGGTTTCTCCTCCATCAAATCCGTCTTTCTCTTCTTTGTTTCCGCCCAGCAGTTCATTCAGTTTGCGGATAATGTCTGTCATGCGAATACCCATTTCTTCCAGAAAACGTACTGCATAACTTTCCTGATCGGATAAAAGAGCAACCAGAAGATGCTCCGTTCCTACATAGTTATTGGACATCTGTCCGGCATGGCGCATAGCATTCTGCAAAACACGCTTCATGCGGGGAGTGAAATCCTTCGGTGTAAGACGCGTTTCCTCACCTGTACCGATTTCCTGCTGAATCAGCTCAGTCAGTGCGTCCGCAGAAGCACCGCACTGCTCCAGTACAACATAGCCTGCGCCGTCCTGATTCTGCAAAAGTCCCAGC
Organism: uncultured Ruminococcus sp.; assembly: GCA_902803585.1. Lineage (GTDB taxonomy): Bacteria > Bacillota > Clostridia > Oscillospirales > Acutalibacteraceae > UBA1213. The sequence continues at coordinate 2,963 of CADCQO010000067.1, read as the reverse complement.
AGTAAATGTTCACTGCCGACATAAGTATGACCGAACCGTCCGGCTGATTTGATAGCACAATTCAGCGCTGCATTTGCTTTCTCTGTAAATCCATCGAATTTATACATAATTCCTTCCTCCTTTTTGTGGTTGGTATCATTTTTTGATTACTTTTCCAGTCTTCTGCTGGCGGGAATCTTCTTCTGACTGAGGGCAGTTCTTACCAGTTCCGCACGAATGCGGTCGCGCTCTGCCGGCATCAGCTTTTTACCGATATTTTTCATCAGGGTGGCGGGCTGTATCTCGATGACCAGACGATTCAGAATATCAAAGTCGATTTCAAAGAAACCCATTTCTGCACCAAAACGAACATTTGACAGCAGTTTCATGCACTCGCTGTTGTTGACCAGTTTCGCATACATCAGAATACCGTAAGAACGGCAAATCTCGTCCAGTACGTTGATATTATCGGAGAGCTTTTCTCTTGCATTGCGCTCCTGTACAACTAACTGCATAGCGATATCATGCAGATTTCTGATTGCCTCCTGTTCTGTGATGCCTAAGGTTACCTGATTGGAAAGCTGATAGATAGCACCGTATGGCTCTGTACCTTCTCCATACATTCCTCTGACAACAATTCCCAGTTTTGACAGTGAAGCGGCAATTTTACCCATTGCACCGCTTTCCTGCAGTGCCGGCAGATGCAGCATCAGAGATGCCCTCATACCTGTACCGATATTGGTCGGGCACTGCGTCAGATAGCCCAGTTTTTCGTTGAATGCAAAGTTCAGGCTTTCGTCCAGAAGTGTGTCAATCTTGTCCGCCAGTTCAAAGGCTTCGTTCAGCTTCATACCCGACTGAATGACCTGAATCCTTACATGATCCTCTTCATTTATCATAATACTGACAGATTCGTCCTCCAGCAGCAGCAGCCCTCTGCCCTGCCTGTCTGAAATGAATTCGGGGCTGACAAGATGTCTTTCCACCAGTGAAACAGCTTCTTCCTGTGTCAATTCCGACATCTGGATATAACGAAAACGATCGGAAATGGCAGAATGACCTTCCAGAACAGCTTCCTTTACGATAGAGGCAACTTTCCGCTTTTTCTCATCACTCAGACGACACGGGAAAGGATACTCTCTCAGGTTACGGGCGAATCTTATGCGGGTGCTGAGTACTACGTCACTGACATCTTTCAAATCGTCATATTTCTTTGCTGTCATAGCAATCACTCCTTCCTTTCACTATGCGCTTCGCTGTTTTTTTCTAACTCACGGATTCTGTCGCGTAATTCCGCCGCTTTTTCAAATTCCTGTGCCTTGATCGCCTGTTCCAGCTCGCTGCGACATCTGGCAATTTCACTGCGGATACGCGCGCCTGTTCCTGCTGAATGTGCCAGCTTGCCTGTGTGAGAGGTGCGTCCGTGAATCCTGCGTACGGAGGGAAGCAATTCTTCATAGAACGTGTCGTAGCATTCTGCACAGCCGACCTTGCCGCTTTTGGCAATATCCTCGAAACTGCTGCCGCAGCACTGACAACGCTTTTTGTCCCGTCCGCTGTGTCCCAGTCCTTCCATGAAACTGCCGAACAGCTTGTCTAAGTCAAAGCCGACATCACCAAGAAATGAGCCATAGCCGTATTTTTTCGCACAGTCGCTGCAAAGTCTGTATTCCTTCAATTCACCGTTTACAATTGTCTTGATATGGGTAGTAGCTTGTTTCTTTTCACATGATTGACATAACATAACTGTTTCCTCCTTATATGTTGATGGGCTGATTTGTCCGCTGATGTTCCGAACCTGTCTAATGCTGAAGTATCACAATCGCGGCAAGCATATTTTTCATGACAGAAGCCCTCAGCGTATCCCTTAATTCCTGCGGTATGTCTTTATAGGCTTTGTCTGACAGCGCAGACAGAATCAGCATTTTCTCGTATTTATCAAGCATCTGACGTTCTGCCATATTTTCCAGAATCGATGCAGCCGCAGCAGAAGAAATACTTTCACCGATGGAGTTGACGACGTGCATCAGGGCAATTCGTCTGTCGGTTGTAATACGGGTAATGCGGATATAACCGCCCCCGCCTCGTCTGCTCTCTACAATATACCCCTGTTCGGGCGTGAATCTTGACGAAATAACGTAGTTGATCTGACTTGGTACACATCCCAGCAAACCTGCCAGTTCATTGCGCTGTATCTCTGCGTTGCCGTCCCGCTCGTTCAGCATATCGATAATGTATCTTGCGACAATATCACTCATTTTCATCGCTGTCACTTCCTTTTTGCTGATTGCCGCCGTCAGAGCTTTTCTGACTTTGTCTGACTTTCTGTTGTTTCTGACCTTTCCTGACCTTATGACTATATTATAGCCAGATAGTCAGAAAAGGTCAAAGTCAGTGTAAGTCAAAATTTTCTGACACTTCGTTTTTAACAACTGTTTTTTTCCTGTTTTCTCTTGTTTTCTCGTTTATACTAATAATTTCATCATCAAAAGACTTAAAAAGTATTGCTCCGATACAGCAATGGTCAGAAAACGAAACAGACAGAAATTTTCAGATGAGAAGTTTTCTGTAAAGCCTATCCTTCCTGCTGCTGAGTATGAATCAGAGTTTTACTGCTCAGTTTCTGCCGGTTCCGAACAAATAAAAAACATCGGACACTCTGCTTGTTATCGACAGAATGTCCGATGCCTGATAAAATGATGTTGTTTTACTTTACATCGTTGTCAGTGTTTCTGACTTTGCGGAACACTACAAATACTCCTGCTATCCCTGACAACCATACTGCTGTCCAAAAAAGCACATGGTTTGCTTCACCGGTTTTCGGTACTTCGCTGACTATCGAGGGAACAGTGGTTTTGCTTTCCTGAGGCTTGCTGCTTTCCTGAGGATTACTGCTCTCCTGCGGATTACTGCTCTCCTGAGGATTGCTGCTTTCCTGCGGATTACTGCTCTCCTGAGGATTGCTGCTTTCCTGCGGATTACTG
>CADCQO010000066.1 GCA_902803585.1 uncultured Ruminococcus sp. | reverse complement strand
TGGTTATTGTCAATACCTGCGGGTTTATTGAAGATGCCAAACAAGAAAGCATTGATGAGGTACTGGAACTGGCGGCACTGAAAAAAGAAGGCAGAATCAGGGCAATCATCGTTACAGGCTGTCTGGCGGAACGCTACCAGAAAGAAGTCATGAAAGAACTGTATGAGGTAGATGCTGTTATCGGTCTGGGGGCAAATGCGAAAATTGCCGAGATTGTACGGGAAGTACTGGACGGTCAGAAGCAGGAACTGTTTCCTGACAAAAATCTGCTGCCGTTGTGCGGGGGAAGAATCCGCTCCACGCCGTATTATTATGCGTATCTCAAAATTGCGGAGGGCTGCGACAACTACTGTACCTATTGTGCAATACCAATGATTCGCGGACGTTTCCGCAGCCGTCCGATAGATAATATCCTTGCGGAAGCAAAGGAACTGTGCAGACTGGGCGTAAAAGAGCTGATCGTCATTGCACAGGATACCGGTTACTATGGACAGGATCTGACAGGAGAACCTCAGCTGGCAAAGCTGTTAAAAGCATTGTGTGCGCTCGAAGAAGTACAGCATATCCGTGTATTGTACTGCTATCCGGAGCGTATTACAGATGAACTGATAGAAGTTTTTGCTGAAGAAAAGAAACTGCTGAAATACATAGACATTCCCATGCAGCACTGCAGCAGCCGTATTCTCAAGCTGATGAACCGCAAGGGCGACAGGGATTCTCTGACGGCATTGGTCAAACGTCTGCGTGAGAAAATTCCCGGCATTGTCCTGCGTACCACCGTGATGACAGGTTTCCCGTCAGAAACAAAAGAAGAGTTTGAGGAATTAGCAGAATTCGTCAAGGAAATGCACTTTGAAAGACTGGGCTGTTTTGCGTATTCCGCAGAGGAAAACACACCTGCTGCCAGACTGCCCGATCAGCTGGACGAGGATACCAAGAAGCGCCGTCAGGAAATCATCATGGAACAGCAGCAGTATGCGATGGAGGATTACGCCAAAAGCAAGGTCGGAAAGACCATCCGTGTTTTGTGTGAAGGCTTTGACCGGTATGCAGAGTGTTTCTTCGGCAGAAGCTATGCCGATGCACCGGAAGTGGACGGCAAAGTGTTCTTTGTCGCAGAAGGCAATAAACCGAAAATCGGTGATATTGTCAGCGTAGATATTACTGACACGCTGGACTGCGATATTATGGGTTACTGCCGGTAAGTGAAAGGGGGCAGAATAATGAATCTGCCGAATAAACTGACAATGCTGCGTCTGGTGCTGGTGCCGTTTTATGTGTTCTTTTTGCTGATGCCGTCTGTCCCGCATCATTACCTTGCAGCGCTGATTATCTTTGCAGCGGCATCGTATACCGACCATCTTGATGGAAAAATTGCCCGCAAAAGAAACATGATTACCGATTTCGGCAAGTTTGCTGACCCGCTGGCAGATAAAATCATGATTTTTGCGGCACTGGCGTGTTTTATTCAGTTGGGTCTGACAAGTGCTGTCGTGCTGATCCTGACAGCGGCAAGAGAATTTGCTGTTACGTCTGTCCGTCTGGTAGCTGCCGACAAAGGCAAGGTTGTAGCGGCGAATGTCTGGGGAAAGCTGAAAACCGTCAGCCAGATGGCGGCGGTACTGGTGATTTTGCTGCTCCAGTACCTTCTGGAACTGAATACACTGGGTATCCTGTCCTTTGGCGATGCTGCGGCGGTTGGCTGGTGGTTCCACCTCGCGGGAGAAATTCTGCTGTGGATATCGGTCGTTTTTGCATTGCTGTCGGGTATCATCTATCTCAAACAGAATTTTGAATTTATCAGAAATGCCCGATAAATTTTTTGTTCTTAGGTGTAGCATTTCAGCAAACAATCGTGTATAATAAAGTAGAACTTCATAAACTAAAGGCTGTGAGAAAGAGAAGTAGCGAACAAGGCGCATTCAGAGAGGTGTCCGTTATGCTGTGAGGACATTATGCCGTCCCTCGTGAAATGCACTTTTTAGCCTGCTGACTGAAAAGCCCTGCTGTGTAGGTCAGTACGGAAGGCCGCCGTTACCGGCTTTTTTGAGGACGAATATATTTTCGTTGAATACGGGTGGAACCGTGCAGAATCCCTGCGCCCCTTTTGTGTGCCTGAACGCAT
>CADCQO010000065.1 GCA_902803585.1 uncultured Ruminococcus sp. | reverse complement strand
CGCGGATATTTTACCCTTGAGCAGCGAACGAAGCTGTTCTTCGTCCTTCGGAGAATGAATGCTGTAAGTAAACGCCTTCATACCGATACTGCGGTATATCCGGAGCCACTCGTCTGCGTCTGCCAGATCGGACTTGGTAAAAACGAGAACCGGTTCTATTCCTTTTTCTGTCGCTACGGCCGTGATTTTATCAATTATCAGCGTATTGGGGGCAGGAGAAGCAACAGAGGACACAATAAACAGCTGATCGAGATTCGCCAGCGGCGGCCGTATCAGCTCATTTTTACGGGGCAGAACCGTATCAAGAGATGCTGTCCCCTCCTGAGATACAGTAATCTCCACACGATCCCCCACAGCGGGAGAAATACCCTTTTTCCGGAAAAGTCCTCTCGCTTTACATTCAAAAAGCGTGTCAGCGGCTTCGACATAGTAGAAGCCGCTGATTGCCTTAACAATTAGACCTGTTAATTTTTCCATCAAAGTTACCCGTCAGTCTGTTGGTGTTTCGTTTGATTCCGTTATCTCATAGGAAGGCTCTTCATAAGAAGGTTCTTCATAAGAGATTTCCTGATCAGATGATTCCTCTTCTGAAGATTCTTCCTCAGAGGATTCGTCTTCGGAAGGCTCTACCGCAGGCTCTACATAACTGCTCAGATATGTATTGATTTCGTTGATCGCACTGTCATAAGCAGCTTCGATCGTTTCCTCATCACCCACTGTATCCATGATAATACCGGTGTAGGTATCGTTTTCGCTGTCATAAGACGCATACTGACCGGCAAGATACCAGATAGCACTTCTCAAAGCGTCTATGTTCTCCGGATGGGTGCAGTACTCTGTGTAATCAATATCATTGCAGTAAGCAACCAACTTGACACAATACTGAATCTTGAGATCTCTCAGAGCGGGCTGCTTGATTTTGTACTTTGTCTTGTAGGAAGCGTCCTGAACGGAGATTGTCTGTTCCTTGAAGTCGATTGTAGCAGTTTCCCACTTCATACCGTTAACCATTGTGGTGATCTTCTTCTTATCGTTGACTGCACCGTCCGGTGTAACGGTTGCCTTGGCTTCTGCGCCTGTTGCGGGAATGATCTTATTATCAAACAGGGTAACATTTTTGCCGTCGGGATTATTCTGAATGATCTGTACTGCCATTTCAGCATATTCATCTTCCGGCAGACTGACAATATATTCTACCGAACGGCGGATCTTGCTGCCGTCACTGACCTGAATGGTGATCTTTCTCTTTGTCAGCTTATTGCCCGGAAGCGGGTCAGTACCGATAACTGTACCGGCATCAAGCGCACTGGCAACCATTGCTTTTTCTGTCTTGAAGCCGAGCGCCTCAAGATTAGCTTTTGCCGCATCGAAGGAAAGTCCCGTTACACTGGGAATCTCGATCTGTTCCGGTGCAGCGCCTGCTGAAACAATCAGTGTCAGGGTAGTATCGGGATACTGGTCAGTACCCTCCTGCGGAGAACACTCGATAACATAGCCTGCTGCTACATCAGCGCTGTAAACCTTCTGTACGTCATAGGTATTGAAGCCCTTGTCCGCCAGCTTTTCAATTGCTTTCTCTTCCAGATAGTTCTTGACCTTCGGTACTTCCACCTTTTTCTTGTTGGTGTAAACCGTCAGCTTGATGGTCGCGTTTTCCTTGATTTTCTTTGTGCCGGGCTCAGGATCCTGTGCGGTAACCTCATTCACCTTATTACCCTGATTGGTATCAATCACACGGAAATTAAACTTGTAGTTTTTATTGTTCTGCACATCGTCAATGTTCATACCGACAAAGTTTGGTACATCGACTGTTTCAATTTCGCTTTGTTTAGCAATATTCTGCACAATCAGAACAAAGAAGAAGATGAACGCTGCCAATACCAGTACGCTTACCAGCACCGTCACCCACTTCACAACTGTTTTGGAACGGGACGAAGTAACTTCTTCCTCAAATCCGCCGAAATCCTCCGCATAAACCTGCTGCGGCTGAGGTGCAGCAGCAGCCGTACCCAAAGACTCCACATACTTTGTAGGCGCTTTGTCCACAAAATAATTGTAGTTGAACTTGGTGGTGGGGTCTTTGCGGAATATCTCAATCGCTTCAAGCATTTCCTTTGCACTTGCATAACGCTGTTTCGGCTCCTTGCGCATTGCCCGCAAAGTAATTTCTTCCAGACCTTCAGGGATATCCTCTTTGATTTCTCTGAGAGGCTTGGGTTCATTCTGCAGCTGCATGATAGCTACGGAAACAGCGCTGTCACTGTCAAACGGCAGCTTGCCTGTCAGCATTTCATACAGCATAACACCGACAGAGTAAATATCCGCCTTGCCGTCTGTCACACCGCCCTTTGCCTGTTCGGGTGCGATATAATGTACAGAACCGATGGCCTTGTTCGTCATGGTGCGGGTTTCGCCGTTATTGATATGAGCGATGCCGAAATCCGTTACCTTGATAGTGCCGTCCTGCAGAAGCATGATATTCTGCGGCTTTACGTCCCTATGTACAATGCCCTTTTCATGTGCATGCTGTAAAGCCTGTAAAATCTGGACGGTAAAATGCACTGCCTCTTTCCAGGGAATCGCATTCTGCTGACCGATATACTCCTTCAGCGTGATACCGTCAATGTATTCCATGACGATATACTGGATTCTGTCACCAAAGCTGACATCGTACACCTTAACGATATTCGGATGGGAAAGCACAGCAATTGCTTTGGACTCGTTCTTAAAACGGCGGATAAATTCCTCATTGCCAAGAAACTCATCTTTGAGGATCTTGATTGCCACGGTTTTATCGTCCAGACTGTCATGAGCCTTATAGACCATCGCCATTCCGCCGACACCAATCAGCTCCTGTATTTCATACCTTCCGTCCAGTCTTTTGCCGGTATATTTATCCATTCAATAATACTCCTTTCAAATCATCAGTCAGCGATGACAGCCACCGTAATATTGTCGCTGCCGCCCTGTGATTTAGCCGCACGAATCAGCCTTTCAATCAGTTCATCGCCATCTGTATTTTTCACCAGACCAGCAAGTTGCTCATCGCTGAAGTAGCCCGACAAGCCGTCTGTGCAGAGAATCAGTTTGTTTCCGCCTTCAAACGTTTCTTCCGTATAATCCGTAGAAAGCATTGCGTCAACGCCCAGTGCTCTCGTAATAAGATTACGGTTCGGGTGGATTCGTGCCTGTTCTTCGGTGATCTGACCTGCCAGCACCAATTCCTGCACTACTGAGTGGTCGGTCGTCAGACGGCTGATATGACCGTCACGGTAGATATACGCACGGCTGTCACCGGCATGAACGATATGAATTTTACCGTTCCTTGCCACAGCACACACGACCGTTGTTCCCATACCGCGCAGGGTAAAGGTTTCCATTGACATTTCATACACTTTGGTGTTTGCTTCGCTGACAGCGTTTTCCATCAGCGTTCTGAGCTGTTCGGAGTTCATCTCCGAGTAATAGCTCTCCGTCAGCCGCTGCGATATGGTTTCGGTTGCTACACTGCTGGCCGTACACCCGCCGTTCGCACCGCCCATTCCGTCACAAACTACCGCCCACACGGCATGATCCGAAAATATGCCCGTCTGACAGCAGTCCTGATTGGAATCCCGTACCAGCCCGATATCGCTGCCGGAATATACTCTCATGATGATGACTCCTCCTTCTGATGCGCCCGCCGCAGTTGTCCGCACGAGGCATTGATGTCACTTCCCAGTGTTCTTCTGACCGTAGCCGTAATGCCCGCTTTTTCCAACACGGCAATAAAGCTGCGTATCCTTTCCTGTTTGCTTTTCTGATAACCTGTCCCGCCGACACTGTTGACCGGTATCAGATTGACATGACAAAGCATTCCCTTGAGCCGCT
>CADCQO010000064.1 GCA_902803585.1 uncultured Ruminococcus sp. | reverse complement strand
CTCCCGAAGTTACCATGCTGCATTTTGCAGAACTGTGTGCAGAGGCAGGAAGGGAACTGCTTGATTACAGAGGAAATATCGTATTTTCAGTATCGCAAGACAAAGAATACCTTCTGGATAATCCTTTGCGCCGTTGTCCTGATCTTTCCCATGCGGCAGAAGCGCTTGGATTTCGTCCGCTGATTACAATAAAAAAAGGTATCCGGCGGTTTATTGATTTTCTGTCGGAATATGACGAGGAGGAATGGCTGTGGTAATTACAGTAGTAGGGCTGGGATTTGTTGGTCTGACAACAGCACTGGGCTTTGCCTTCAAAGGTCATACGGTGTATGGTATTGAAACAGATGAGGACAAGAGAGAGATGATACAAACCGGCCGCCTGCCGTTTTATGAGCCGTTCATGCAGGAACAGTTAAAGCAGTGGTTAGGGCGTCGCTTGTTTCTTTGTCCGGAACAGTCAGCAGCCGTTCCGCAAAGTGAAGCTGTTTTTTATTGTGTGGGCACGCCCTGTGCAGAGGATGGCAGCGCAGACCTGCGTTTTCTGACAGCGGCACTGAGAGAAACCATGCCACTGATCAACAAACAGCTGCACCCTGCCTTAGTTGTGAAGTCCACTGTTCCTGTCGGGACAGTCAGCAGGATATTGGTGCCGCTGTTAACTGAAGAAGGCTATTGTCCTCAGAAGGACTTTGAAGTGGTAAATAATCCGGAATTTCTGAGAGAAGGTAATTGCTGGGAAGATTTTATCAACGCTGACAGAATTGTGATGGGCGCATCAAGCACTTGCGGATGGAAAATACTGGATAATGTGTATGCGGAATTTGGAGCACCTAAAATTCACGTTTCTACAAATACTGCCGAGTTCATCAAGTATTTGTCCAATACTTTTCTTGCTTCCATGATCAGCTATGCCAACGAAATGGCAAATTTTGCGGTGGAAGCAGGGGATATAGAGGTAGAAACGGCATTTTCTGTCCTGCATCAGGATAAACGTTGGAAAGATCAGTCCATGTCCTCTTATGTTTATCCTGGATGCGGTTATGGCGGTTATTGCCTGCCAAAGGATACCAATGCCATGCTGAGCATAGGCACGGCCTACGGTCAGGAGATGCCGATACTTCATGCGGTCGTCCAGACGAATGAAAAAATGCCGCAGGTAATTGCTGACAGAATCGCTTCACAGGTAGAAAAGCATCAAACAATCGGTATTCTCGGTTTAGCGTTCAAACCGCATACAGATGATGTAAGAGATGCAGCAGCGGCAAAAATTATTCGCTTTTTGAATGAAAAAGGCTACCATCACATTCTTGCATATGACCCGGTGGCGCAGGATGCCTTTCAGAAAGCCTATCCTGCATTAGACCTGTTTTACAGCAACAGTGCAGAGGAATTGACGGCAAAAAGCGACATAGCGGCAATTATCACTGCATGGCCGCAGTTTTACAGTTTAAAAACGTGTAAAAATGTAATTGACTTCCGTTACATGAGAGGATGACAGAAAGACATGACAGAAGATGAACTGATACTGGTTGACTTGTGGGATCGTGAAACAGGTTATGCTCCGAAAGTGAGAACACACGAAAAACATTTGCTGCACAGAGCATTTTCCGTGTTCCTTTATACAGAAAAGGCAGGAAAAATCTATATGCTGCTCCAGAAAAGAGCAGAACAGAAATATCATGCAGGAGGGCTGTGGACGAATACCTGCAGTTCTCACCCCAGAAAAGGTGAACTGATGACAGATGCTGTACCGAGAAAGATGCAGGAGGAACTTGGTATTTGTCCATCTGTTAAAGAGGCGTTTTCGTTTACATACTACTACCAATTTACAGAAAATTATGTCGAATTTGAGTATAACCACGTTTTTGTAGGAAGGTATGACAGTAATGAAGAAATTCGCTTTGATCAAAACGAGGTTGGTGCAGCAGAGTGGGTGGAACTGTCGGTAGTGGAGGAACGCACAACGGCAGAACCTGAACATTATACACCTTGGTTTCTGATTGCAGTTTCCAAAGTAATTTGTATGATAAAACATGAAGTAGGCGAAAAATCATGATATCATCGTTTGTCAAACTGTTCAGAGTAAATGAATGGTATGATTCTAAAATACCAATGCTGACAGCGGCAACTTATTATTTGTTAGTCAGACAACACGCTCGGTTTTCCTATGAAGCCCTGACGATGATTGGTATATTGATTTTGTTTTACAGCGTTTCTATGGCACTCGGATACATTGTGAATGATTACGCCGACATGGAAACGGATAAACTGGCGGGAAAGAAAAAACTGCTTCATAAGTTTTCAAAGCGCACAGCCCTGTTGATTGTTATAGGTACCGTACTGACAGGCTGCCTGCCCGTACTGCTATACAGTCCCAATTGGCAGACCGCCTTATTGCTGGCGTTTATCTATCTTTTCGGGGTATCTTATTCTGTGCCGCCTTTTCGCTTCAAAGAAAAGGGCGTATGGGGACTGATTGTTTCTTCCACAGCACAGCGATGCTTTCCTCTGCTGATTATATTTGCTCTGCAGCCTACGGAAATGGAATGGGTACTGCTTTTATGGATGCTGTTAAGTTTCATTGACGGGTTGCGCTATATTCTTGTACACCAGTATATTGACCTTGAAAATGATATGATTTCGGGTGTCAGGACGTTTACCACAGGGCATCAAAAAATGACAATGCGGCTGATACCGGTTGTTTTCCTGTCGGAAATACTGCTGACAGGTATTATTTTGTTTCCGGCAGCGGCAGAACATCTTTGGATGCTTTATGTACTGGCGGGATATGTGGTCATATCAGTAATCCGCTGGCAGGGTGTAAAAGCAGTGTTCAGGCAAAAGCCGCTTTACACTTATTATCAGATGCCGCTGGAAGATTTGTATAACCACTATCTGCCTCTGATGCTGAGTACTGCGCTGATGGAATATGACCAGAAATGGGTGGTATTGCTGCTGATATGGGCAGTTTTTCTGCTGTATCCTGCGGCAGTACGACTCAGTTTTCCTATTCAGTTTCTTGTGAAAAGTATCGGTAACAATATCAGAAAAAAGAGAACATCTCTAAAAAATTCAGCGGAAAAGAAGTGATGAACTTTGGACGACAATCTTTATACAGCCGTTTACGATATTGAAAAAATGCTTTTTGGCAGCGTTGACAAAGCAAACTTCAGCAAAAACCTGAAAAACTGCATTATCAATGGTGAAACGCCTGAAGCTCCCCTGTTTGTAATGATGAAGATCACAAACAGGTGCAACTCGGACTGTGCCTATTGTGTCCATGCGTATTCCAATACCAAAGAGAACCGGAGCGATGTTTCGACAGAGGTACTGCTGCGGTTGATCGAAGAAGCGGGTGATATGCACATTGCCGCTATGAGTATCAGCGGCGGAGAAGCACTAGTCAGGGAAGATGTAGAAGTATTGGTGCAGGCAATGCTAAAAAAAGGTATTCTTCCTGCATTACTGACAAATGGTCTCTTGCTGCCGCTGCGCTGGAGAAGTCTGGGCGAGGCAGGACTGCGTTATATCATCATTTCCTTTGACTCACTGGAGCCAGATGTTTACCGTTCGCAAAGAGGTGTTGCTTTCGAAAAAGCGATGGCAGGAATAGAGGCAGCATCAGCATTTAAAGAAACCTATCCTGATGCTCATGTACATATTACTACCGTGCTGACGAAAAACAATGCTCACGAAATACCGCACATGTTGGAGTATATGACGGAACGGGGAATTTATGTACAGCTAAGTCCCTATCATCACTTCAACAAGTACACTACCAATGAGTTGAAAATTACTGATCCGCAGGAAATCTTCTCACTGACAGCAGAGCTTTTGTCGATGAAAAGGCGAGGAATGCTGATTGCCAATTCAGAAAGTTTTCTAACGCATTTTCCCGACTTTTTCCTGTACGATCAGAGAGTTCCGCTGCATTATCGCTGTCCCGTAGGGTATACGAATCTGTTTATTGATGCGCATATGAATGTAAGAGGCTGTTGGGATGAAAACTACGGCAATTTAGGCAATGTCAAAGAAAAATCCCTGCGAGAGATATGGTACAGTACAGCCTACTGTGAAGCAAGAAAGAATATGCTGCGGTGTAAGTGTGAAGGGTGCTGGTATCTCTGTACAGGAGAACAAGCGATATTTCTGAAAAACGAGGCTTTTAACAGTTAAGACGATGTTATAAAAAGTCATAAAAATATGTTGACTTTTATAAGTTGTATATTATAATAGTATATAGCG
>CADCQO010000063.1 GCA_902803585.1 uncultured Ruminococcus sp. | reverse complement strand
GTGGTTGTTCCCTGCACGGGTGACAGCGAAATCATATCCACATCAATCGCTAAATTGGCTATATCCTCAAATACTTTGGCGATAAATTCCATATCTGATGGGGTATTGTGCAGAGTAACCAAAGTGATATCCCCTGCTACTGTGATTTTTGTACTCATTCTATCACCTCCCCATTATTTTTCCTGTAGCATATCCGACATATCATACATTCCGCACGCTTTGCCGTGAAGATAAATTCCTGCGTTGATTGAACCAACCGCAAACACCTCTTTTGACTGTGCCTGATGGGTGATGGTCAGTACTTCGTCATGTCCTGCAAAAATAACTTCGTGTTCGCCTACGATAGTTCCGCCTCTGACTGCATGAATACCTATCTCATTGCGTTCTCTCTTTTTGCGGTAAGCGTGTCTGTCATAGACATACTGTGGTTCATGCTCCATTGTCTGCGAAATAGCGTCTGCTATCATTAATGCCGTTCCGCTGGGTGCATCTACTTTCTGATTGTGGTGCTTTTCGACAATCTCTACATCAAATGCACTGCCCAACACCTTTTCTGCCTGTTTTGCCAGTTCGATAAGTAAATTAATTCCCAACGACATATTTCTTGAATAGAATACCGCTATCTGCTGTGACGCATTATGAATATCCTCTACCTGTTCGGCGGAATAACCTGTTGTACAGATTACACAAGGGGTTTTTGTGGCAAGGGCATATGTCAGCATGGCTTTAAGCACAACAGGGTTGGAAAAATCAATAATGACATCTCCCTTTTCTGTTACTTTGCTGAAATCGTCATATACGGGAAAGGAAAAACTGCTGTCGCTGAAAATATCCACACCTGCCACAATACGACAGTCGTTTCTTTTTGCCACTTCGCTGACAATCACTTTTCCCATTTTTCCGCAACAACCGCTTAAAATGATATCTGTCATATTTTCAACTTCCTGTTCTTTAGGATTTTACTTTGTCAGTCCGTACTTTGCCATAACGGATTTGAGATACGCATAGTTTTTCTCTGTAAGTGCTACCAACGGCAAACGACATCTTCCACATTCATAGCCCATCATGTTCATTGCCTCTTTGACGGGAATAGGGTTGACATCACAGAACAAAGCATTCATCAGTTCAAGATACCGCAGGTGCATTTCGGCACCCTTCTGAAAATCGCCCTCAAGACAGTACTGCGTGATTTGGTGCATTTCTTTCGGACATACGTTGGCAAATACCGAAATGACACCCTTTCCGCCTAACGACATAACAGGTACTGTCATATCGTCACAGCCTGTATACAGTGTAAGACTGTCTTTGCAAAGTGACAGCGTCTGTGCAACATCGCCGATTTTGTCACTGGCTTCTTTTACCGCAACAATATTCGGATTTTTGGCAAGCTGTACATACGTTTCGGGTTTGATACAGCACCCTGTACGGCTGGGTACATTATATAAAATCATGGGAATATCTACAGCATTGGCAATGGTATTGAAATGCTGTACAAGTCCGTTCTGTGACGTTTTGTTGTAATAAGGGGTAACGGATAAAACAGCGTCTGCACCAAGATTTTTGGCTTCCTGTGTCAGTTCGACAGCATAAGCCGTATCATTGCTTCCTGTTCCTGCAATAACAGGAATTCTTCCGTCAACCTTTTTAACCGTGTATTCAATAACGTCGCAATGTTCCTTGTGGTTCAGTACAGCAGATTCGCCCGTTGTCCCGCAAGTGACAATAGCGTCTGTACCGTTTTCTATCTGAAATTCTATTAATTTTCCGTATTCTTCATAATTGACTGTGCCGTCATTGTTCATCGGGGTAACGATGGCAACGGCAGAGCCTTTAAAAATCGGATTTGCCATAGAATGACCTCCTTACGTTTGTTTACTATCAGTATATGACAGTGCTTTATGTTTGCTGTCAGCAGTTTATCAGATATAATTCTCTGCACAAAGCAGTTCAGCCAGCAGTACAGCGCCGCCTGCTGCACCTCTGAGGGTATTGTGGGACATACATACAAACTTGATGCTGTACTGTGTATCCTCTCTCAGACGGCCGACAGAAACTGCCATACCGTTTTCGAGGTTGCGCTCGGACTTGATCTGCGGTCTGTCAGGCTCAGTGAAATAGTGCAGGAACTGTTTGGGTGCGCTGGGCAGGTTCAGCGCCTGCGGCTTGCCCTTGTAGCTTTCCCAATCCTGAATGATCTGCTCCATAGAGGGTGTATTTTCCAGATCTACGAAAACAGCCGCTGTGTGACCGTCAGATACCGGTACACGCAGGCACTGTGCAGTAATGCAGGGAGATGTTGCCTTTACGATCTGACCGTTCTCAATGGTACCCCAGATTTTGAGCGGCTCCTGCTCGGATTTCTCTTCCTCACCGCCGATATACGGAATCAGGTTGTCAACCATTTCAGGCCATCTTTCAAAGGTCTTTCCTGCGCCGGAAATTGCCTGATAGGTGCAGGCAAGCACTCTCTTTACGCCGTACTTCATCAGCGGATGGATAGCGGGAACATAGCTCTGCAGGGAGCAGTTGGACTTGACAGCGACAAAACCTCTCTTTGTACCAAGACGCTTTCTCTGGGCTTCGATAATTTCCAGATGACCGTCATTGATCTCCGGAATGACCATCGGTACATCGGGAGTAAAACGGTGTGCGCTGTTGTTGGAAACGACGGGGCATTCTGCCTTTGCATAAGCCTCTTCCAGAGCACGGATATCTTCCTTTTTCATGTCAACGGCACAGAATACGAAATCCACCTGTGAAGCAATTTCCTCCACGTTGGCAGCGTCCATGATAACCATATCTTTCATAGAAGCGGGCATCGGGGTTTTCATTGCCCAGCGATTGCCGGCTGCTTCCTCATAGGTCTTGCCAGCGGAACGTGCGCTTGCGGCAAGCACCTTTACATTGAACCAGGGGTGATTTTCCAGAAGAGTCGCAAAACGCTGACCCACCATACCTGTTGCACCGATAATACCGACATTGTACTGCTTTTCCATACTTTCCTCTCCTCAATAAAAAATAATCTTTGTTGGCTTGTCCACCTTTATCCTATGCAGATCACAGCGGAACGGACAATTCATTGTTTCCGGCGATAAAAAAGACCGGTCAGAAAAACCGGTCATCAAAAGCACACTATAAGGAAACGATACGAGAACACCCCATCGCCGCAACAAAGGGATAAAAACGATAGCGCACCACCATAGGCTCTTATGATGACAGTCATACACTCCTACAGCGTACACCCAAAGCCGAAACCGCCGCGTTTCGCTTTTCGGCGATAAAGCTCTTCAGCAAACCTCAAAAGCTCTGGCAGCCTCTTTTTGCCTACACGCTCTTACCGCGCCTCTATCCGGAAACAGATTGAATTTTCAACCATTTCTACTATACCACCATCTTTTGCACTTGTCAAGTCCCCTGCAGGCGATTCATTCAGCCTTATGAAATTGGCACAGGGACACACAATAAAAACTGCCGCACCCATACAGATACGGCAGTTTGTGTAAAAGTCTGAAATGTGCTTATTTGGTGACGGTGAACGTCAGCGTTTTCTTTGCAGTCTGACCGTCAGGAGATTTTGCTGTTACGAGCACGTCGTACTTGACAGCAGCACCGGGCTTCATGACAAAAAT
>CADCQO010000062.1 GCA_902803585.1 uncultured Ruminococcus sp. | reverse complement strand
GATTGTAGGGCAGGTCGAACAGGCGCACAACGGAGTGACACGAGCCTGCTTTGGGTTCAGGCGCACCGTAAACGACTTTTTTCAGCCGTGCGTTGATGGCAGCGCCGGCACACATGGGGCAGGGTTCCAGTGTGACATAGAGTATGCAGTCCTCCAGCCGCCAGCCCCGACAGTATTCACAAGCCTGATTGATGGCGATCAGTTCTGCATGACAAAGGGCGTTTTTTTCGCTTTCACGCCGGTTATGCCCCGCACCGATAATCGTTCCGCTGCGGACAACCACTGCCCCGACAGGCACTTCACCAAGAGAAGCTGCGATTTTAGCCTGCTCGATGGCGGCAAGCATCCATTTTTCGTCCATTGTCATGAGAACCTCTCCTTTCACAAGAATTTAACAATAATGGCGGCTGCTATAAACAGCCACAGTACCGGCGATGTGACAACAGCAAGCAGTTTGTCACGCCGGCGCAGGGGATAAGGACATTTCCGGAAGGAAAATACCCGTACCCGTCTTTTATACAGAAGCCACAGACAAAAGCCAAAGAGCAGCAGGGCTGTCTGAGAAGAAAGACGCAGAAAATCAGCATAAAATTTTCTGCCGTGATTCATACGGATAAACACACAGACAGTGGACAGGGCGTTGTTGAGAAAATGCACGATGACGCACAGCTCAAAGCGGTTGGAGCTTTTTCGTATACAGCCCATAATCATGCCGCAAAGGAACGCAAACAGCACGGTGTTGAAACTGCTGTGGAGCATTCCGAAAATGAGCGAGGAAATTATCACAGCAGACAGATGACCGTAGGGGGCAAGTGTACCGTACAGATAGCCCCGACAGGCGATTTCCTCACAGATGGCGGGAATGACTGCCGAAGCGGTCAGCGCCAGCAAAAAGTTGCCGGGCGTGCTTTCAAACGAAATATAGATTTTGTGGCTGACATCAGGAAGATAGCTGTCCAGAATCGTACAGATCATATTAGCAGTCAGACAGCCGCTCAGACCCATGATGACCAGCAGAACAGAATCGAATATTCTGACTTTGCGGTGCTTTGGCGTACGGAGATAGTTTTTCAGTCCCTTTCCCATATGTGCCAGCACCAGCGCCGGTACAAGAGAAAACAGCACAGATGCAATCATATCGACTATATAAAACACGATATAATTTCCTGCTGCATTCGTTGTGATGAGCGAGGTGAACAGCTGCAGTGACACAGACACAATGCCGTACAGCCCACAAAGACTGACAGCATCTCTGACACGCTGCCTTCTTATTTTTTCCTCATACACTTGACAGTCTCACCTCTCTTTTGCTGTGATAGAAAACCAAAAGTAAACGGCGGGAAAACGATGTATCAATCATGACAGCAGTCTGCCTGTCATTTTCCGCTTTCCATTCTGGCAGCGGCGAGCTGGGCGGCGAGTTTGCCGGTGTGGAAGTTCAGGGAACCCTGCATCCAGACGGCATAGGGCGGACGCAGGGGCGCATCAGCAGAAAGCTCGATAGAAGAACCGAGTGTAAAAGCACCTGCCGCCATAATGACCTTACTGTCATAGCCGGGCATATCCCATGGTTCGGGCGTGACAAAGGCATCTACCGGAGAAGCCTGCTGGATTCCCTGACAGAAGCGGATCAGGCGTTCCTCTGAGCCGAGAAGAATTGCCTGAATAATGTCGCCCCTTACTTCGTCAAAGCGGGGTGTGACCTCGTAGCCCAGAAGTTCATAGAGGGCGGAAGTGAAAACAGCGGTCTTGACAGCTTCGCCCGTGACGTGAGGAGCGGCAAACGCGCCCATGAACAATTCACGGCTGTGTCCGAGTGTACAGCCGATTTCCTTTCCTGTGCCGGGGGTCGTGAGGCGGTAGCTGCAGGCTTCCACAAGGGATTTTCTGCCCGCAATATAACCGCCGGTCGGAGCGATGCCGCCGCCGGGATTCTTGATAAGTGAACCTGCCATCAGGTCAACGCCGATAGCGCCGGGAGCGGTTGTTTCGACAAATTCGCCGTAGCAGTTGTCTAACATAACAATGCAGCCGGGGGCTAAGGTATGGGCAAGAGAAGCGATTTTCTGAATGTCTGGTGCCGTCAGGGTCGGACGCAGGGAGTAGCCGCGTGAACGCTGGATATAGACCATTCTGGTATCGGGACGGATACGCTCACGCATGGCTGTGTAGTCTGGCGTACCGTCCGGCAAAAGGTCGATCTGTTCGTAATGAATGCCGAAATCCGCCAGTGAGCCGCTGGAGTGTCCGCCGATACCGATAACGCCCTGCAAGGTATCATAGGGCAGACCTGTCACGGAAATCATGGTGTCATTCGGACGGAGTACACCGAACAGGGCAACTGTCAGTGTATGTGTACCGCTGGCAAAGTGGTGGCTGACAAGTGCGTCTTCTGTGTCCAGCACATCAGCGAAAACGGCGTCCAGCGCTTCACGTCCTCTGTCACCGTATCCGTAGCCCGTAGAAGCTGCAAAACAGCTTTCACTGATGCGGGCTTTCTGGAAGGCGCGGAGCATTTTGTGCTGGTTGTACTCGGTGATTTCGTCCGTCCTTTCCAGATAAGGCCGGCAAAGTGACATTGCTTTTTCAGAAACCTCTGCAACCGCAGGGGGAATAGTATAAAACGGTGTGTTCATGTTGTTCTTTCCTTTTCCTTTAACGTGTAAGACAGAATGAAGCGGTATCCTCGAAGCCCAGCCGTCCGTAAAAACGGGCGTGGCGGCGAGGGTCGCGCATGAGAAAAATTTTTCTGCCGCTCAGCGAATGACAAAGCGACTGTACACAGTAACTGCCCAGTCCCCTGCGGCGATAGTCCGTATCAGCAGCAACGCCGCCGATGACAGCGGAATATGCGGTCTGTGAAACGGTCACAGCGGAGGCAGCGGGTTTTCCGCCGTGCAGGAGGGCATGGATACGGGCGGTATTGTGCCGGAGTTTATGAGAAATATCGGGCAGAAAGTCCTCATAGGGAGGTACGGCAAAATCACTGCTTTCACAGCGTTTCCATAACTGCCAGAGTGCCGGAAGGGAAGGCTCACAGGTGAGTGTGAAGTCCTTCGGGGGAGGGCAGAGAGTCGGTACCGGCTTTGTAAGCGTCATGACAGTGACAGGTTCAGCAGACCGCTCTGACAGCAGAGCCTGACGGGACAGCAGAGAGTGAAAGCCTGTCATACGCAGGAATGACCGCCATTCGTCAGTATCGCTTTCATCTGTCAGAAAAACGGTCATATCGTGATAATAGCGGACAGCCGCACCTGTTATCGCGCCCTTTTCTGTGATCTGAAGATGAAAAACCGCAAAGTCATAGCGGATACCGTAGCTTTCGAGCAGACATCCGATGCGGCAGGCGCATACATCATCCGTGCCGGCCGCAGACAGGAATTTTTCCAGAGAGGGGAGAAGGCTTTCGTCTGTATAGCGGATCATTGTGACAAGATCCTTTCGGCGGTTGCCCTGACAACAGCATAAACCGCTTCCATATCTTCAACAGATGCCAGACTTGCAGAGGAATGAATATAACGGCAGGGAACGGATACTGCGAGAGTACGCACACCGCCCCTTGACTGGTGAATTGCACCCGCATCGTTGCCGCCGGCGATCATAGTTTTGGTCTGGGCTTTTACGCCGCATTCTCTGGCACATATCATGGCAGTCTGATAGTATTCTTTGTCATAAATGGTGGAGCGGTCCATAAAGGAAACCACTGCACCCTCTCCCACACAGCAGACACGCTTTTCCTCTTCTGCTTCAGGAATGTCGGCGGCGGTTGTTGCTTCTACAACAATGGCGCAGTCAGGGGCGATGGTGTAGGCGGCGGCTTTTGCGCCTCTCAGACCGATTTCCTCCTGTACCGCAAAGCAGAATGTCATGTCATACGCCAGATCGCTTTTCAGCATTTCAATCAGCACCAGACAGCCGAAACGGTCATCAATGGCTTTGCTGATAATGCGCCCGTCTTTGTGTTCGTAGGACGAGGCAAAATAAACAGGATCACCGAGCGAAACGAAGTGCTGTGCTTCGGCTTTGTCCTTTGCACCGATGTCAATGAGAAGAGTGTCAATAGGCGGGCATTTTTTGCGATCTTCCTCTTTGGCAAGG
>CADCQO010000061.1 GCA_902803585.1 uncultured Ruminococcus sp. | reverse complement strand
CCTACAGCTACTATGACTTTGCCGCTGAAGAAAAAATCACCCCCGAAACGGAAGAATTCTTTGCCGGTCAGATGGCTGAAATGGAAGAGGCAACTCAGCTGATTCCCGATGTTTTTGAAAAAGATCTGCCTCATATTGAAAAGCTCGTTTCTGTTCCGACCGACATTGCTGCGGTAAGGAAGTTTGCACTGCACAGCCATGTAACACCTGCAGCGGTATACCTTGCTGCGTGTTGTCTTACCTTCGGCAGATACCTCTACGAAGATTCCGTATCTATCGCCACCATATCCAATGGCAGAAGCAATGTCAAGCTCGGCAATACGATGGGTATGTTTGTCAATACCCTTCCCATTGTCACAGCACTGAACCATCAGGAAAAGACGGCGGATTATGTACAGCGCACCGCACAGATCTTCTCCGACACCATCGCCCATGAAAACTATCCCTTTGCCCGCATCGCAAGCCGGTATGATTTCCACCCCTCCGTTTCCTATGCTTATCAGGTCGGTGTTCTGAGCGAATACAATACAAAATATGGCAGCGTCACGGCAGAAAGCCTTGATACCAAAAACGCAAAAGTGCCTGTTTCGGTCTTTATTGACGGCACAGAAGAAGAAGCAAGAATCACTGTGGCTTACGACAGCTCAATGTACAGCGCCGCAATGATGACTGATCTGGCAAAATGTATCGCAAATGCTGCCGCAGGACTGACGGCGTGTGAAACACTTGCTGATATCAGCCTGACAGACGATTTCCAGTGGAAAATACTTGATAGCTACAATAAACCATGGGATCTGGACTATGACATGAACGACACGGCTGTATCAAAGTTCAAGCGCAATGCCGCACAATTCCCCGACAAAGTCGCCGCTGTTTTTAAGGAGCAGTCGTATACATACAAGGAGCTTGACGAACTGACAGACCGTCTGGCGGCGAAAATCTACCGGATTGCCTGTGAAATAACCGGCAAAACCAGCCTCGCGGAAGAAGTTGCCGCTATTATCCTGCCCAGAAATGAACAGACGATTATCTTGCCTCTGGCGGCTGTCAAAGCGGGACTGGGCTATGAACCGCTTGATCCCAGCTATCCGCCGGAACGCCTGAACTTTATGGTCAAAGATGCAAATGTCTGCCTGATGCTGGCTGACGACAGTCTGTGCCATGTGGTGGACGAATACAAAGGCAGGGTTGTCACCGTCAGCGAGCTTTATGCTATGAATGATGTCGATGTTATTCCCGTTCCTCCGTCACCTGAGGATATGTTCATTATGCTCTACACTTCCGGCTCTACTGGTACGCCCAAGGGCTGTCAGATCGAACACCGCAATATGGTCGCTTTCACACACGGTATGCGGAACGATTTCTATACCAAAAATGATCATATCGCCGCATATGCCTCCTTCAGCTTTGATGTAAATATGGCAGACGTATTCGGCACCATTCTCAACGGCGGAACGGTGTACCTTGTGCCTGAGGAAATCCGCATGAATCTCGATGACCTTGCGGCTTATTTCGAGAAAGTCGGCATTACCGCCCTGCTTCTGACTACTCAGGTCGGCGTTCAGTTCCTTCAGAACTATCCTAAACTGAAATCTTTGAGAATGTTGGTAATGGGCGGTGAGAAACTGCCGGCGGTTGAGCCTTCCGGCATCAGCTACACACTGGTGAACGGCTACGGCCCCACCGAAAACTGCTGCGGCGTGAGCCTGTTCCCCATCAGGGAGTGGGAGCCAAATATTCCCATAGGAAAGCCGCTGCCTACCATTCACGGCTATATTCTCGACAAGACCGGTCACAGACTGCCGGCGGGCGCAGCGGGTGAGTACTGTCTTTCCGGCCCGCAGGTCAGCAGAGGCTATCTCAACCGTCCTGATAAAACCGCTGAAGCCTATCAGGACTGCCCCTTTAATGAATTCCGTATGTACCATACCGGCGATATCGTGCGTTACCGTCAGAGCGGTGATGTCGAGTTTGTCGGACGTAAGGATGGACAGGTTAAAATTCGCGGTTTCCGCATCGAAACCAAAGAGGTGGAAGCGGTCTTCCGCAGTTATGAGGGTATCCGTGATGTAACGGTTCAGGCATATGATTATGAAAACGGCGGAAAATACCTTGCGGCGTTCATTGTCAGCGACAGCAAGGTAGATATCGGTCAGCTGACAGAATATGTCAGAAGCCAGAAACCTGCGTATATGGTTCCGCCTGTTATCATGCAGATAGAGAAAATACCGCTCACCATCAACCAGAAAGTAGACAGAAAGGCACTGCCTAAACCTGAACAGAAGAAAGCGGAATATGTCGCTCCTGTCGGAAAAGCGGAAGAGGATTTCTGCGCCGTATTCGGCAGTGTGCTGGGCATTGAGCGTGTCAGCGCCGAAGATGATTTCTTTGAAACAGGCGGCAACTCTATCCTCGCCATGAAGGTGGTCATCGCCGCCGAAAAAGCCGGATACAAAATCGTCTACAACGATGTGTTCAAGCATACAACGCCTCGTGATCTGGCTCGTTATGTCAGTGCAGACAGCGAAACTCCCGCTGTGACTGTACCAATTCCGCCCGCAGATACCGGCTCATGGACACCTCCGGAAACTGATCCCGACGGCTATGATTACAGACAGATTCATGAATTGCTGTCACGCAACACGATGGACGCCTTCCGTAACGGTTCACGCAATGTCATGGGCGATGAGCTGCTGCTCGGCGGTACAGGAAACCTTGGCAGTCATGTACTTCATGAACTGATCCTTCATCATCACAGCAAAATT
>CADCQO010000060.1 GCA_902803585.1 uncultured Ruminococcus sp. | reverse complement strand
AGTTGTATAACTTCTTTTACTGCCTTTTTTTGACTTGAACTTAGGGAAACCCACTTTCTTATCTCGGAAAAAGTTATTATACGCATCCTGCAAATTCATCTGCGCATTGGCAAGGGTAAGGCTATCTACTTCTTTCAGCCACTCAAATTCAGTTTTATACTGTGCAGGAGTATTAGTATTCTTTGTTCTTCATTAGGGTATATCCTGAATTTGTAAGCGTTTATGAATTTGCTTAATTCACTATTTATGTCAAGAAAAAAGTCAGCCTTGCGGCTGATCGGCAATTCATCCCACCGCCTTAGAGGCGGGGGACTTCTTGCCCATTCAGGTTAAATATTGTCGTTGCGGATCGTTTCGATAATGTTCATTTTGTTGACCTTGCGGACAGAGAAACGCATGATAACAGCTAACAGGGACAGTACCGCAAAAAGACAAATCAGTGTTTCTGTCCATGGGAACATATACGAAATCTGATAATCAGGCATTCTGCCGATATTCATCATACTGCAGATCGCATAGCTGCCCAACAGACCCAGCGGTACACCGATCAGCAGAGATTTCATCGTGTAAAGCAGGCATTCCAGATTTACCATGCGGTTGAATTCCCGCTTTGTGGTACCGATGGAACGCAGCATTGCAAATTCCTTCTGACGCAGTTTCATATTGGTGGTGATGGTGTTGAAGATATTGGTAACACCGATCAAAGAGATAATCAGAATGAAGCCGTAAACGAAAATCTGCAAAACAAGAATGAAGGAACGCAGATTGTTCACCATCTTCGCATAGTTCTGGAAACTCTGCAAAATCGTGTATTCTCCCTCGTTCAGCATATCTGTGAATTCTTCTTCAAGCTGGTTGGGATTCTCCGCATCAATCGCCAGATTGATATTTTCCCACGCATTGACCTCGGCTGCATTTACATTTGCACGGTACCAGTCCATCGTCACTACTATGTACGGAATATCCGCTTCATAGAAGGAGAATCTGTATCCGTCCGGTACAGCACCCGCTAATTCGACCGAAACATTGGAAACAGTCTTTTTCATGTTCTCCATGATCTCGCCGTCTTCGTCTACAAGTGGCTCTTCTATATTTTCATCGTAGATATAATTCTCATACAGACCGTCCATTCTGATGCCATCAGGATTTTCAAAAACAGTTACACGCTTGCCTGTGTAGCTGTAATCACCAGCATAGATTTTTGTGGTGTTCACCACAAAGGCTTTGTTCCTGCATTCATCATAGGTCTTTCCTTTTCTCTCGCAAAGTTCCTCAAAAGTATCATCGTCTACTGCCATCAAATAATAACAGACAGAATATTGTCCATCTACTTTGAAATTGTCCAGATAGGCGACATTCTTCTTTATTTCTTCTGAGAAATCTGATTCTTTCACCTTGAATTGATAGTTACTCATGTTAGAGATTGTCAGACGCCTTTTGTTGATATTGCCCAGAGAAAGGATATGGGAAAGCTGCCTGTCAAATTCTGCATCAGAAATCAATTCTTCTTTGCCATTGCTGTACTGATAACGGTTCAGAAATACCTCCATATTATAGCTTGCCGCCTGATAAAAAGCCTGTGACTGAAGCTCTCTGATGTTGTAGTTGACAAATGCTGAAGCTGTCAGGTAAACCGCCACGCTGACAATGATAGAAATAACCGTTGTACGATACTGGACACGGCTTCTCTTCATGTTTTTCCAGGCGATGCTGCCGCCGATACCAAACATCTTTTTGATCAGCTTTGGAGTCTTGAAGCTCTTTTCCTTTTTGCGCTTGCTGACATAAATATCCTTGCTGCTGCGGATCGCCTCCATAGGAGAAATACGGGACGCTCTCTGTGCAGATGATGAAGCCGAAAGCAGGATTGTTCCGATACCTGTCACAACTGCCGCTGCATATACATACCAGGGCAAAGAGAAAATCAGTTCCATACCGCCCAGCATATCCTTCAGCAGGGAGTTGCACAATGACAGCAGACCTGCTGTGGTGCAAACACCCACCAGAATGCCTATCGGAATACCGATCAGACCAAGAACAGCCGCTTCAAAAAAGACATTCATGCGAATCTGACGGGGCGTTGCGCCAACGGAGGAAAGCATACCGTACAGCTTTGTTTTTTCGGTAATGGAAATAGAAAAGCTGTTGCGGATAATAAATGCGCTTGCTGCCATAATGACAAGCAGTACAAAGCAGACAATCAGTATTATAATGGACATTCCAACACCGCCGTTGGGAACCTGATAGCCTTTTGCAGATAAGAGTGAAGCATTGATGCTGAAATAGGTAACACCGCTGCCGGACTCTGCTATCTGGCTATATAATGTTGCTGCAGCAGTATCAGAAAGGTTATACTCCAGTGACCGCAGCACTAATGATTCATCTGCATCGACAATTTGCGCAATAGCCTTTACATAATCGCCTTCTGATGCATCCGTCAGACGTACATACAAGGTGTCGGTTTGTTTCGTTTCAGAATAAGTATAAGCGTTTACATAAGAGGATCTCATGATGGAGGGGAAACCGCCTTCGTTCCTTAAAATACCAACGATGGTATAGGTTTTCTCCTTCTCTTCCCTGAATTCCTCAAATTCTGATGAGTAGAAAACATCATCAGATACTTCTGAGCCTTCCGTAAGACCATCCGGCCCAAAGTACATTTCACCCAGTCCATCAGGATTTTTGTAGTAACGCTTTCCCATTTTCATGGTAACGGTGTCGCCTATATGATAGGTTACCTTGCGGTTTTCTGCAAGATCAGGAGAAAGCAGCAGTTCATTTTCATTCTGCGGAAAACGTCCTTCTGCTATTTTCATATTGCAGGCAGCAAGAACGCTTTCTTTGATACCAAGGATCTTGATATAGGGACGATAGGAGTATTTCGGGGCATCGTTTTTTGCCAGACCTACGGACTGTGCACTGTAAACGTCCCTGACATTGCGGTTTGCTTCTATCTTCCTGATAGCTTCCTGATCAAATTCACCGAAAAAACAGATGTCATAATCACCGTACATTTGTATCATTGCCTGTATGTCAGACTGCCATGCACTGGAGGCAATACCTGCAACAATAGTGATCAGGGAGAGGGACAAAATGATACCAATAATCGTAACGATTGTCCGTGTTTTGTTCATTTTCAGGTTTTTCAGCGTGAGCTGTCTTAAAATATGCAAGGTTTACACCTCCTCAACAATTTTACCATCACGAATGCGGATAACTCTGTCTGCCTCTTTTGCGATTTCAAGATTGTGGGTAATCATAAGAATGGTCTGATGATAGGTTTTGTTTGTCATTTTCAGAATGCTGACAATATCATCTGTGGCTTTGGAATCCAGATTGCCTGTCGGCTCATCTGCCAGCAGAATGGCGGGATTGTTGATGATTGCTCTTGCAATGGATACTCTCTGCTGCTGGCCGCCCGAAAGCTGGTTGGGCAGATTGTGGCGTTTGTCTGCGATGCCAAGTTTTGTCATCACGTCCTCCAGACGATCTTTGTCAACTGTTTTTCCGTCCAGCTCGATGGGAAGCGTAATGTTTTCTTCCGCTGTCAGGATAGGAATAAGGTTGTAGAACTGATAGACAATGCCGATCTGTCTTCTGCGGAAAATCGCCAGCTTATCGTTGTTCATCGCATTGATTTCGTTGTTGTCGATAAAGATTCTTCCGCTTGTCGGTCTGTCAACACCTCCGAGCAGGTGCATAAGCGTACTTTTGCCGCTGCCGCTCTGTCCGACAATCGCAACAAACTCTCCCTGTTCCACACTCATCGAAACGCCGTCCAACGCATTGAAGGCATTTTCTCCTTTGCCGTAGGTCTTAACTAAATTCTCTGTTCTCAGTATTTCCATAAACCTGTACCCCTCTCCGTAATTTGTATGACTTTATTAAACCGCATCAAAGTGACTTTTAAGTGACTGAAAAAAAATAATCGGACTTTTTCTGCCGGCTCCCATAAAATACCGCTTTATCTGCCGGACGCTCTGCTCCTGCTGTCCAAAAAAGCAAACCAAACTTCTGACGAAAAAAGAAAACCGAAACGCTGAATGAGCTTCTGACAAAAACAGACCGGATCTCTGACGTGCTGCCGTCATTGATCCGGTCTGAAAAACTCTGTGAAATAATCTGTCAATCGCTGTCCGCTGCATTTTACTGGTTGCCCTGTGCAGCAAGCTGGGCGTTGCGGGCTTCCATCTTAAGAATGCGTCTTTCGCCCTCATCAGCCAGTGCGCGGAACTCTGCAATCGTTGTCTGCATCTGCGGAAGTGCTTTGGTTTTGTATTCCGATACAGAATCGAGTGCATCAAAGGTATCAGAAAATGCCTGTCTGAGTGTATCAACGGAAATATTGCTTTCCATCGCCTGCTGCTGGATAGAAGAACCCTGTTCTTTCAGCATCTTGGAAGTTGCTCCGATCAGCTTGTTGGTGGCTTCATTGACAGCCTTCACCTTTTCCAGTACGATTTTCTGGTTATACAAAGCACTGGCAACCGTTACCGCAATACGCAGAGCGGAAATGGTAACATTCTCAGCACGTTCTACCGCACGGATCAGCTCCCTGTTGTTGCGGCGTACAATTTCCATTGCAATGATGCCCTGCATATTGACTGTCTGCATCTGCTGCATATCCATCACTCTTTGTCTGAGCGGGAAAAGCACTTCTTCTTCGATGAACTTGATTCTTTCTTCGTCTACGTTTTCCACCTTTGCTTTTTCGATGGCTGCGGAAATTGCCTCGTCCATCTGCATACCCAGCTCGATCTGCTGTGAAAGCTTTTTGGTCAGGTCACGCAGTGCTAACTGTTCCACCTCAAGAGTGGTATTGTCGCGCTTCAAAACATCTTTTCCTCTGCCGAGTGATTCTATTGTCTTGGCGATAACATCATCAGCCTTTTCAAACTTGGCAAAATAGTTTCTGATAGGGTTGAACAGTCTACCGAGCGCGCCCTTTTTCGCAAAGTCAATGCCTGAGGGGTCGAGATCTTTCATCTGCATCTGAAGCTGTGACAATCCGCTGACAACCTCGCCGTTTTCGCCGCCCATCTTACTCAGGTCTACAAGGCGGACATTCAGCAGTTCGTTTTTCTGCGTTGATTTCGTTACAATGTCAGTACCAAAAGTTTCGATAGAAGAAACAATCGCTCTTCTGTCACTGAGAGAACCGAGATCAAACGTGAACAGTTCATCTGTGTTGCTGTCTGCTACCTTTGTCAGCTGTTCTTTTGTTTCGGGTGCAGGCACCAGTTCCTCTTTAACTTCCTCTTTTACCGCTTCCACGTCGGGTAAATCCATTGAAAATGCCATTTGTTTCTTCCTCCTGATTTTGAATTTTGTATCACAAGCTGTTGCAGCCGGACTTACATTTCAGAATTGAACAAGTTCTTGAGCTGATAAGCAATATCATCACTTGCCGCATTGATGGTCGCCGCTTCATTGATGGCTGAAATCTTTTTCAGTGCCTCGATATTGGCATTGTAGCCGATCGTATAGACAGGCACTTCATAGGCTTTCAGAACACCTTCCACCTCGTTGAGGGAATGACCGACATTCTGTTCGCCGTCACTGAGCAGGAAAATCATCGGTTTTGCATTCGGAATAGTTTCAAGAGCGGTATTGATCATATCCAGCGCTACAACGATCGCATCATTGGTCGCTGTCTGGCCGTTTGCCGACAGATCCTGCACAGCGCCTTTGAAATATGCCTGCTGATTCAGGTCGAACTTAGCAATGGGCAGGTCGATGGTCACTTTGTTGCTGTAAGAAACCAGACCGACATAATTATCCTTGTTAACCTCTTGTGCCAGTAAAAAATATCAATCAAAAAACAAGATGTTTGATACAAGCCAAAGGCTGCTGAGAATAAAACAGTTTGT